>CAZTOF010000263.1:0-5860 GCA_964615515.1 uncultured Gemmatimonadaceae bacterium | reverse complement strand
ACCCACGGCGACTTCACGCGAACCGGCGGAACCTTCCCGGACGGCTGGCCCTTCGCTCCCGGCACGCCCCCCGTCACCGCGCGGGGCGGCATCGTAGCGACCACCGACGAGTACGCGTCGCGCGTCGGGCTCGATATCCTCGCCGCCGGGGGCAACGCGATCGACGCCGCGGTCGCCACCGGGCTGGCGCTGGCCGTCGTGAACCCGGAGGCGGGGAACCTGGGCGGGGGCGGCTTCATGATGGTCCGGCTGGGCGACGGCAGCGTCCACGCGCTGGACCATCGCGAGAAGGCACCGCTCGCGGCCACGCACGACATGTACCTCGACGAGGAGGGCAACCTCACCGACAGGTCCGTGGTGGGGCACCTGGCGGCGGGGGTGCCGGGGACGATCGCGGGACTCTGGGAGGCCCACCGGCGCTTCGGCACCATGGAGTGGGCAGCCCTGGTGGAGCCGGCGATTCGCCTGGCGGGCGGCTTCGAGGTGACGAAGCGGCTGGTCTCGACGCTGGAGGCGGCGCGCGACCGCATCCTCCCCTTCCCCGCCAGCGCCCGGATCTTCCTCCCCGGCGGCGAAGTCCCCGCGATCGGGGACACCTTCGTGCAGCCCGACCTGGCCGCCGTCCTCGCGCGGCTGCGCGACCAGGGGCCCGACGACTTCTACCGGGGCGAGACCGCCCGCCTCATCGCGGCCGAGATGGAGCGCGGCGGCGGCATCATCACCCTGGAGGACCTGGACCGCTACCAGGCCGTGTGGCGCGAACCCGTCGCCTTCGGCTACCGCGGCTACACCGCCTACTCCATGCCGCCGCCGTCCTCGGGCGGGGTCACCATGGCCATGATCGCGGGGACGCTGGAGCGCTGGGACCTGGCCGCCCTGGGGTGGCACAGCCCCGAGACCATCCACCTCATGGCCGAGTCGTTCCGGCGCGCCTACGCCGACCGCAACGAGTACCTGGCCGACCCCGACTTCGTCGACCTGCCGGTGGACCGGCTCACCTCGGAGGCGTACGAGGCCGCCCGCGCCGCGACGATTTCGTTCGAGCGGGCGACGCCTTCGACGGAGGTGCGGCCGGGCCTGGAAGCCGTCCTGGACGAGAGCCACACCACGCACTACGCGGTGGTCGACGACGACGGGAACGCGGTGGCGGTCACGACCAGCCTGAACCTCTGGTACGGCGGCAAGGTCGTGGTGGACGGCGCCGGGTTCTTCCTCAACAACACCATGGACGACTTCTCCGCGAAGCCGGGCACCCCGAACCAGTTCGGCCTGGTGCAGGGCGAACGGAACGCGGTCGCGCCGGGCAAGCGCATGCTGTCGGCCATGAGTCCCACGATCGTCGAGGACGCCGGGGGCGCGCTCTTCCTGGTGACCGGGACGCCGGGCGGCGCCACCATCATCACGACCGTGCTGCAGACCATCATGAACGTGGTCGACCACGGCATGAACGTGGTCCAGGCGGTCCACGCGCCCCGCGTGCACCACCAGCACCTCCCCGACCGGGTCTTCTTCGAGTACGGCGGGTTGCCCGAGTCCACCGTGCGCGCACTCGAAGCCCTGGGCCACACCGTCGAGGAGCGCGACCCCGGGCCGCCCGACGCCTATTTCACCGGCGGAATGTCGGGCGACGTGCAGCTGATCATGGTGATGCCCGACGGGTCGCTCGAGGGATGGTCGGACCCGCGGCGGGGCGGGCTGGCGGTGGGATTCCGGGAGTAGCGGCCAGTCGGCCGGACCCCCTCGTCGCGAGGGGTTGCCCACGGACCGCGAGGTTCAGGCGGTCCGGCTCGGGCGGTCAGGGAATCGTATCGGGCCTCGCCACCGAATCCCCCGGCGGGACCGAGTCCCCGTCCCCGTGCCGCACCGGCCCCGCCGGCGCGGCGAACGGCGGCACATGGACCGGCGTCCGCAACTCGACGCCGATGATGGTGCCCGCCATGATCAGACCCGGCACCTCGGTCACCGCCGCCACCCGGCCGGACGCGGATCTGCGCGCACGCGCGGCCGCCGGATCCACGACCACGGGCGCATTGACCACGGCGCCCTCCACGGGCCGCTCGTAGCTGTAGGCCGACAGAGTCTCGAAGGCGATCTCCAGCACCGGCCTCTCGCCGGGTCCTCCCGAACCGGCGGAAGCCTTCACCCGCCCCAGCAACCTGACCCCCTGGGGAAGAAGACGCCCGCCGCCGGGGCCCCGGACATCGTGGATGACGGTCGTGACCACGGGATCGCCGACGCGGTACTCCGCGGTGGAGATGTCCTCGTCGGCGACGACGTTGATGCGGGTGCCGGCGGGGATCCGGACGAGGCGGGGATGGGGCCCCACATCGTCCACGGACTCGTCCGTCCCGATCCCGCCGAGGCCGTCGAATTCACCGGGGGAGACCTCCAGGCCCTCCGGCACCCCCTGGCCGTTGCCATCGGTACCCTGGCCAACGTCTTCCGACCCGGCGGAGGCCGAAACGGCATCTGCGACCGCCGTGTCTCCGGTTGCCGCGCCGTCGGCGGCCGGCTCCGCGTCTCGTCCGCAGCTCGCCGCCAGGGCCAGGCAGAAAAGCCCCGCCGGCAGTCCGCGTCGGCTGCCGCCGGCCCCCGGAGAAATCACTTCCGGCCTATCCGTCGGACTCCCCCGCTCGCGCGGATTCGTCCCCGGGCTCCTCCCGGCTGTCGTCATCGCGGGGTTCTCCTCTCTCCGGCCGGCAGGGGCGCAGCCGCGCGGCGGCAGTCAGTTCATGGCGCGGGCGACGCGGAACCCGAGGCTGTAGAGCCGTTCCCCGGCCGGGATCGCGGCCCGGGCCGCCGAACGCAGGTGCCCCGGCCTCAGGCTCCAGGAGCCGCCGCGCAACACCCGCCGGGAACAGTCACCCGAGTGCCATGCGCCGCCATCCGCCGGAGCATCCTTGTAGTTGCCGTTCCAGCAATCGTCCGTCCACTCGATCACGTTCCCGATCATGTCGTAGAGCCCGAGCGCGTTCGGCTCGAACGAGCCCACCGGCGCGGTGCGTTCATAGCCATCGGAGCATTGCACGGATTCGTCGTCTCCGTTCGCGTAGCGGCACTGCTCCGAGTCGTCCGGGCCCCAGTGCCTCGCCGTCTCCGTCCCGGCGCGGGCCAGGTACTCCCACTCCGCCTCGCTGAGCAGCCGGTACCGCTCTCCGGTCTCTTCCGACAACCAGCGCGAATATTCCCGGGCGTCCTCCCAGTTCACGTCGACCACCGGACGCCGGCCGCGGCCCCAACCGCGATCATCCGCGTGATGATCCCGGCATCCCCGATTCTCGACACAGCTGTCCCACTCCGCAAACGTCACCTCGTACGCTCCCACCGCGATCGGCGACCCGATCGTGACGCCATGCCGGGGACGCTCGCTGGGGGCACCCTCCGAGCCGGGAGAGCCCATCATGTAGGTTCCGGCCGGCACCTCCACCATGACGGGGCACACCGGGCAGTCGCGGAAGGCGCGGCCCGGCGAGGCGGCTTCCGCCTGGGCAAGCAGTTGTTCGCCTTCTCTCTCCCCGTCGGCAATCGACTGCCGGCGCGCGGGTGCGCGTCGCCGGAAATTCGCCTCGGCCAGGACCGCGTCCGCCCAGCTCAGCAAATCGAGCGCCTCCATGTAGTGTTCCCCTCGCTTCCCCGTCAAATCCAGGTACTTAATCACCGACGCTCTGGCCTGCGAGGCCGAATCGGACCCCTTCGCCACCTGTGCGTGCATGAACCAGTAGCCGTCGGGGATCTTCATGTCGTGCCGGCCGTAGAGACCCTTGAGCTGCCCGAGAGTCATCGACGCCGCCCGATACTCTTCAGCGCGGATCTCCCTGTCGGCCTGAAGTAGGAGCATCCCCGCCTGGAGGTCGGGAGGCAGTTGTTGTGCACCCGAATGTGAAGGCACGGCCACCGAGGCGAGAGCCAATCCGAGAACCAGGAGCCCGTGTAAAGACCCGCGTGAGCACCTGGAGCGGCGAGACGCCGGGCCGGCAGGACGCGGTCCACGGGCTCCCAGGCGCGAAGCAGGTAGCCACCTGGAATCCCACGATTGCGAGAGCATGCTTTTCTCCTTTCTTGAACCGGGGGTCGCACTACCACCACTCGGGCTCGTTCCCCCCCCGCCACTTGATGTTGCATCCTATGCTCGGCACCTGCGCCGGCGACGGAGTCTCCCCGGCCAGCACGGCTGCCATCGCCGCGCGCAGGTCCGACCCGGTCACCATGACGTCGGACGACGGCCGGCTCGAATCGAACTGCCCCCGGTACGCCAGCCGGCGATCCGCGTCGAACAGGAAGAAGTCCGGTGTGCACGCCGCGCGGTACGCCTTCGCCACCTCCTGAGTCTCGTCGAAGAGGTACGGGAAGGTGTAGCCGCGCCACTCCACCTCGCCCCTCATGTTGTCGGGGCTGTCCTCCGGGTGCGTCGTCACGTCGTTCGAGTTGATGCCCACGACCGCCGCGCCGTCCATCCGGAAATCGGCGGCCACCGCCGCGAAGTGGTCGGCGATGTGCTTCACATACGGGCAGTGATTGCACAGGAAGGCGACGAGGAGCGCGGGGGCCCCGTCGAAGTCGGAGAGCGATACGGTCCGGCCGGAGTAGGGCTCGGGGAGCGAGAAGCGGGGAGCCGGCGTGCCCAGCGGAAGCATGGTCGAGGGAACCAGCACCATTCGTGTTCGTCTCCTTGTGTATAGGGGCCGTCCGGGGCGGGTCGCCGTCCTGCTACAGGCGATCCACCAGGAACTCCGGGGCAAAGCGGTTCAGCCACGCGGCCAGCACCGTGAACGAGCCCGTCACGAGCAGAAGGCCGAGCACGACGAGCAGCGCGCCGGCGACCCTCTGGACGGCCGGGAGGAAGCGGCGGAAGCGCGAGAACGCATTGAGGAAGCGCTCCAGGGCCAGCGCCGCCAGCATGAACGGGACCGCGAGTCCCATCGAGTAGACGAAGAGAAGCAGCATTCCCGTTGCGACATGCTCCTGCGACGCGGCCATCGTCAGGATGGCACCCAGGACCGGACCGATGCACGGGGTCCATCCCGCCCCGAAGGCGGCGCCTACCGCGAGGGTCCCGACATACCCGGCCGGCTTGTCCGCCAGGTGGACCCGCTTCTCGCTCAGCAGCGGCAGGAGCTGGAAGACCCCGATGAGGTGCAGCCCGAAGAGGATGATGATCACGCCCCCGACCCGGGCGATCCACTCGCTGTTGTAGAGGAGGAAGGCGCCCACGTAGGTCGCGCCGGCGCCCAGCACGACGAAGATCCCGGTGAAGCCGGTCACGAAGAGACCCGAATGGAGCAGCACCCGGCGGCGTTCGACGCCCTCCTGCATGTCCTCGAGCGACATCCCCGTGACGAACGACAGGTAACTCGGAACCAGCGGGAGGACGCAGGGGGACAGGAAGGACAGCACACCCGCCAGGAAGGCGATGGGGAAGCTGATCGATTCGGTCAAGGTCGGGGGGTTCCTCCTGCGTGCCGCGGCGGGCTCGGTCCGTCGTCGTTGGAAGACCAGTCTCGTGGGTCGCGCAGTCAATGGCAACCCGGGCGGAGTGAGCACCAGAAGCGGCAAGGCGCGCCGGGTTGGCAAGGCGCTCCGAGAGGGCAGCCGCGCCGCGATTCGCCCGAGGAGCAACGCAGGGCGAAGATTGAAAGGTAGAATGTATACTTTACATGACTTAATGTAATGTGTACATTACAATGTGAACGTGTGACCGAGGCGGCTCAGCCCGCAGGGTGCCCGCTCGCGGCCATGGGATGTCCCCGGAAAGTCACATATCGCCGCATGTCCTTCAGCGCGTCACTCCACCCGCTCGACCACCAGCGTGCGGGTCAGCTCGCGGTCGCCGATCTTCACCGTCACCGTGTAGCTCCCGGAC
>CAZTOF010000262.1:0-4892 GCA_964615515.1 uncultured Gemmatimonadaceae bacterium | reverse complement strand
CGCCGTGTACCACGGGCCCGCGGGGCTCCGGCGCATCGCCGCGCGCATCCACCGGCAGGCCGCGACGCTGGCCCGGGCCCTCGAGGCGGCCGGGCACGAAATCGTTCACCGGACCTTCTTCGACACCGTGCGCGTGCGTGCGGCGATGCGCCGGAGCCCCGCGGGCCCGTGGTACACGGCGTACATCCCCGCCATGACCGCCAGCAGCACCTGCGCCGTGCAGATGTTCGAGGTGGCACGCTCCCGCCGGATGTGCTGCTCGCGGGTCTGCAGCGCCATGCGGAGCGCCGGGTTCCCATGGCGGTCCATCGACACGCCGATGATCCTGCCCGGAAGCTGACGCTTGAAACGCTCCCGGCACGCGATGTACGCCGCGTGGGGGCCGCCGTAGCCCATCGGGACCCCGAAGCGCTGCGTGCTCCCCACCGCCACGTCGGCCCCGAATTCACCCGGCGGCGCGAGCAGCGTGAGCGCCAGGAGGTCGGCCGCGACCACCACGTGGCTGCCCGCCGCGCGCGCGGCCTCGCAAAGCGACCGGTAGTCGTGCACCCCCCCGTCGGTGGCGGGATACTGCACAAGGGCCCCGAAGACCGTTCCGTCGAACGAGAAATCCGGGCTCGGACCGACCCGTACGTCGATCCCCAGCGGTTCGGCGCGGGTCTTCACCACCCCGATCGTCTGCGGATGACAGTCCTCCGCGACGAGAAAAACATGCCCGCGGCGCTTCCTCCCCCTGCCGAAGAGCATGAACATGGCCTCGGCGGCCGCCGTCGCCTCGTCCAGCAGGGAGGCGTTGGCGATCGCCATCCCCGTCAGGTCGATCACCGCGGTCTGGAAGTTCAGAAGCGCTTCCAGCCGACCCTGCGCGATTTCGGCCTGATAAGGTGTGTATTGTGTGTACCATCCCGGGTTCTCCAGGATGTTCCTCCGGATGACGCCGGGTGTGATCGTGCCCGAATACCCCATGCCCAGATAGCTCCGCCACCTCCCGTTTTCGGCGGCGATTTCCCCCAGGCGGGCAAGCAGCTCCGCCTCCGGAACGCCCTCGGGGATCCCGAGCGGCCTGCCGAGGCGAATCGCGTCCGGCACCGCCTCCCGCATGAGCTGGTCGAGGCTCTCGCAGCCCACGACGGCGAGCATCTCCTTCACGTCGCCGGGGGTAGGGCCCAGATGCCGGGCGAGGAAGTCGGCGGGATGATCGATGGGCGCGCGCATGGTCCACGGGCTTGCTAGCAGGGGACTGCTAGCCGATATGCGCTCCGTAGCCGGCTGAGTCCAGCAGTTCCTCCACCTCGCCCGGATCGTCCACCCGGATCATGATCATCCACCCTTCCCCGTACGGGTCGTTGTTGACCACGGCCGGGTCGTCGTCGAGCGCCTCGTTGACCGCCACGATTTCGCCGGCCACGGGGCAGTACAGGTCGCTCACCGCCTTCACCGCCTCGATGGTCCCGAAGGTCTCCATCGGAGCGAACGCATCGCCCGGTTCGGGCAGTTCCACATACACGACGTCGCCCAGCTCGCCCTGGGCGTAGTCGGTGATCCCGACGTAGAAGACATCCTCATCGTCGGACTGTCTCAGGTACTCGTGTTCGGTCGTGTACTTCAATCCTTCCGGAATCTCGGACATCGCCGTCTCCGTTGGGGTTCGGTCACATCCGCACGGCGTGCGGGCCCGGCGCCTCGGCCGCTCCCGGTTCTCGCGCTCGTTCATCCACGCTTCCCTGGAGCGACACAAAAAAAGCCGCCGAACCCGAAAGCGTCAAGCGGCCGTCCGGACCCGCGCTCCCGCCGACCCCGATGCCCGTCCGGGCCCGTCATGCGGAACCTCCCGCCCGAGGTTAGATTATCACCGCTCTCGGTGCTCGCGGGAGTTTATTCACGGACTCCTGGAAAGCCGCCCTGTGCGTCAACAGGCGATCGAGGAGGCCGCCCGCCCGGATGGAGAATGACCACGCTGACCCACCCTCCCGCACTTACGGTCCTCAGCGAAGACGAGGCAGGGTTCCGTGAGGCGGTTCGCGACTTCGCCGAATCGGAGGTGGCTCCCAGGGTCCCGCGCATGGACGCCGGGCACCAGCTGGATTCCGACCTCATCTCCCTCCTGTTCGAACTCGGCTTCATGGGGATCGAGATCCCGGAACACTACGGCGGCATCGGGAGCTCGTTCTTCACCACTGCGCTGGTGGTCGAGGAACTTTCGCGGGTCGACCCCTCGGTCGCGGTATTGGTGGACGTCCAGAACACGCTGGTCAACAACGCCCTGCTGAAGTGGGGCGTGGAGGAACAGCTGCAACGGCATCTCCCGCGCCTTGCTTCCGGCACCGTCGGGGCCTACGCGCTCTCGGAGGCGGGAAGCGGCTCCGACGCCTTCGCCCTTGCCACGAGGGCGGTCCGCGACGGCAGCGACTGGATGCTGAACGGCCGCAAGATGTGGATCACCAACGGGGCCGAGGCCGGGCTGTACATCGTCTTCGCCAACGCCCGCCCCGAACTCGGGTATAAGGGCATCACCGCGTTCCTGGTCGAACGCGAGATGCCCGGTTTTTCCGTGGGGAAGAGGGAAGACAAGCTCGGGATCCGCGCCTCGTCCACGACGGAGCTGGTGCTCGACGACGTGCGCGTCCCCGCCGCCAATGTCCTGGGCGAGGTGGGACGCGGCTACAAGGTGGCCATCGAGACCCTGAACGAGGGACGGATCGGCATCGGGGCCCAGATGCTGGGGCTGGCCCAGGGAGCGCTCGACCATACCCTGCGCTACGTACAGGAGCGGGAACAGTTCGGCCGTCCGGTCGCGGAGTTCCAGGCCGTGCAGTTCCAGCTCGCGCAGATGGCCACCGAAATCGAGGCGGCCCGCCTGATGGTGTACAACGCGGCCCGCCTCAAGGACCGGGGAGGCCGTTTCCTGCGCGAGGCGGCGATGGCCAAGCTGTTCGCTTCGCGCATGGCCCAAAGAGTATCTTCGCGCTGCATCGACCTCCACGGGGGCTACGGCTTCACGCGCGAATACCCCGTGGAAAAGCTCTACCGGGACGCGAAGATCGGCACGATCTACGAGGGAACGGACAACATGCAGCTGCAGACCATCGCCAAGGACCTGCTCCGTGGGTCGTGACCGGTGAGCCCCGGTGGCCGGCGCGGATACATCGCGGGCCGGACGCCGGGAGGGTCTTGTCCGCTGGCTGCTGGTTCCACCCTCCGGCAGTCGCGGTCATGGAAGGAGCCGCCGTGCCCACGATAGGCATCCGGGAGATCCTCTTCGTCCTGATCGTGGGCGCGCTCATCTTCGGCGCGAAGCGTCTTCCCGACATCGCCCGGGGTCTGGGTTCCGGCATCCGCAACTTCAAGGGATCCCTGCGGGGCCGGAGCGGGGGCGACTTGGGGGACGGCGATCATGGCTCCCAGGAGTAAAGTGCACATTACATTATGTCATGCGTAGTATACATTTTGCTGTCCTGAAGTGACACAACCAGAGCGGCGGGCCGGTCTCGGCCTTCTTTTCTTCGCGGTACTGGTCGACCTCATCGGGTTCGGGATCGTCCTTCCGGTCCTGCCCTTCTACGCCGCGAACGTCGGTGCCGAAGGCCTGGAGACCGGCCTTCTGTACGCGACATACTCAGTGGTTCAGCTGGTCATGGCCCCGCTCTGGGGACGGATTTCCGACCGCGTGGGGCGCCGGCCGGTCATCATCCTGGGGCTGCTGGGGAGCGCACTCGCGTACACGATATTCGCACGGGCCGACTCGCTGGCCATGTTGTTCCTGTCCCGCATCGTCGGCGGAATCGGCGGGTCCACGATTCCCGTGGCTCAGGCCTACATCGCCGACGTGACGCCCCCCCGCCGCCGGGCCGGCGGTCTCGGCCTCATCGGCGCCGCCTTCGGGCTCGGCTTCGTTATCGGTCCGGCTCTCGGGGGCATCCTCTACGGACTGTCCCCCGGTTCTCCCGCCGCCCCGGGCTACACCGCCGCCGCGCTCTGCCTCGCCAACGCCCTTGCCGCGCTCGTCCGGCTTCCCGAATCCCGGCGGCCCGGCGGCTCCGCCGGCACCTCGCGCTTCAACCTCGGAGCAGCCGTGGCGGAGGCGGCGGGGTCCAGGCAGATCCAGTTCATCCTGGCGGGATACCTCTGCATCACCATGGCCTTTGCGACCCTCCAGCCCACCCTGTCGCTGCTGGCATCCGAACGCTTCGCGATGGGGACGCGCCAGGCGGGGTACCTCTTCGCCCTTCTGGGAATCGTGTCGGTCATCGTCCAGGGCGGGTTGGTCCGGCAGCTCGTTCCGCGCTTCGGCGAACGCCGTTTGCTCCGGGTGAGCGGGGTCCCCTTCTGCCTGGGGCTCCTGCTGGTGGGCGTGGCCACAACCGCACCGGTCCTTGTTGCGGGCCTCGTTCTGATCGGACTCGGATACGGAGGCTCGATTCCGAGCGTCCTGGCGCTCCTGTCGCGCTCGACCGGCCCCGAGCGGCAGGGAGCCGTCCTGGGGCTCGGCCAGAGCGTGGGGTCGTTGGCCAGGGTCCTCGGCCCCACCATGGCGGGGGCCCTCTTCGACGTGCGGCTTGCACTTCCCTACCTGGCGGGCGCGTTGCTGATACTGGTCGCCGCGGCCTTCGCGGCCAAGGTGGTTCAGCCCGAGGACCCGTCCCCGTGAACATCACGATCGTGCTCCACGAAACGCGGGACCGGGTGAACATCGCGGGCGCCGTGCGAGCCATGGCCAACATGGGGCTGCACCAACTCACCCTCGTCGACCCGGCCGAATTCGATCCCCGGCGGATCACCGGGATCGCGCATCGCACCGAACCCATCGTCGAGGCGGCCATCCTGGCCGGATCACTGGAAGAGGCGCTGGCCGGCGCGACCTACGTGGTGGGCACATCCGCCCGGCCCCGCAC
>CAZTOF010000261.1:0-2556 GCA_964615515.1 uncultured Gemmatimonadaceae bacterium | reverse complement strand
TCCTCCTCGTCTCAGGGACCTCTGGCGAGGATCGAAGAGGGTGTCGCTACAGCAGGTTCTCCAGCGCCGCTACTCGCTCAACCCAAGGGTGATCGGAATGGATCGGAATCACTGATCGAAATCCGTCGGAATCAGTGATCGGAATCCGTCGGAATCAGTGATCGGAATGAATCGGAATCGGTGATCGGAATGATCTGGAATCCGCAGCTCCGAGGGCACGCCCCCGAAGTACCCGAACGCCGCCTCCAGCCCCCGCATCACGACCGTCATCGTCTGCCGCTCGTAGTACTGCAGCCACATGTAGCGCGAGTAGCCCAGGACCACGATCAGCGCGTGGCGCTTGCCCCAGGGCAGGCGGAACTCCGCGAAGTCCACCTGCCCCTGGTGGCCCGGCGGGGTCTCGAAGCGCTGCACCGGCGAGAGGCCGATGGCCGCCTCAGGTCGGACGCCGCACCCCATGCTGACACCTCGTCCGGTCCTGCGTCGGGAACCCCGGACGGAGCAGCTTGAGGATGCCGATCCAACTCGTTGGCCGAGGCTATCGACTGGCAGTTCGGCAGGATCTCGACGAGGATGGCGTCCCCGGCGGGGCTGCATCGCGGCGTCTGGAACCCGTAGGAGAGGGCGCGCGCGCGCGCTGTCCAACCGTTCCACCCATGCGTCCGGGCATCCCAGATCCACAGACCTGCTTCGCCGCCCTCGTTCGAAAGAACGCTACGCGCTCTCGGTTCCGGTGCCCAGACCGCGGCCCCAGCGCTATCCAAGGCCTTCCCGTCACGACGCGCGGGGAATGCGCTAGCCATCAAAACGCCAGATTCCCCATCCCCGCGGCGATGAGTGCGTTGCCCGCGCCGTGCATCACCGCGACGATCCACAGGTTCCCGGATCGCCGGAAGATCATGGCGAACAACAGGCCGATCGCAAAGACCGACAGGAACAGGGAGATCGCGTTGGAGACGCCCAGCGTGTAGTAGTTGGCGTGGACCGGACCGAGGGTGTAGAGGGCATTGCCGGCCAGTATGCCACGCACTGCGCCCCACCTCCTGATCAACTCGGTTTGCAACATTCCGCGATACGCGACTTCCTGGTAGAAACCGAACGCGAAGTACGGAAACAGCCCCATCAGAGCCAAGTCGGTCCAGCCATGTTCCGCGAGACTCTGTTCCCATTGGGACGCCAGCGTGAGCGGAAAGATGATGCCCGCGAGGATCAGGACCTGGACGAGGTAGGACGACTCCGTTTTCGTCCAGTCGCGCCATCTGCGGAAGCCAAGCCTCACACGGTCAACGCCCGCATAGAGGGGAACCAGCCACAGGATGAATGCCAGCTTGGCGAGCATGAAGAACCCAGGCGATGGCACAGGTAGCGGCAACCAGGAAATCGTGCGCGGATCGAGCACCAGTTCCAGAAAAACGAGAATGATGATGAGGCGAGTACCCGCTCTGGCTGGCCAGGCGCGTGCCTCAGGGTTCTCGAAGAGAAGGATGTGCCCGCGGAGGTGGGTGTTGACGATTGAGCCGATTGCCTTCAAGAGTCCCCCCTGTCCCGCTTGCCCTCGGCGAAGCGCCACCGCCGCTGGCTCTGTGTGGCTTCCTGCTCGTCAGCCCCGGTGGGGCGCGACGTCTCCGGCGTTCCGGGACACGACGGCGGAGCAGCTCGTACCCGGTTGCCGTGAGCGGGGTGACTTGGGCGACCCGGGCTCACCCGCCGGGGTCTCCGAAGCTGTAGCCGACGCCGTGTCGGTTGAAGATGTAGGCGGGCTTGGCGGCGTTCTCGCCGAGCTTCTTGCGGAGCTTCTTCATGACGGTGCGGACGCGGGCGGAGTCGTCGGAGCCCCGGCGTCCCCAGACCTTGCGGAGGAGCGTGCGGTGGGTCACGACGCGTCCGGCGTTGCGCGAGAGGACGCGCAGCAGATCGAACTCGGTGCCGGTGAGGGCGACGTCGCGGCCGGCGAGGGTGACGCGCCGCGCGCCGTAGTCGATCCACAGGTCTCCGAGGGCGAACGTCTCGGGCGCGCCCCGGCGCCTGATCGCGGCCTGGACGCGGGCGACGAGTTCGGTCGGTGAGAACGGCTTGACGATGTAGTCGGCCGCGCCGCTCTCGAGCGCGCGGGCGATGGTCTCGTCGCGCCCGTATCCGGAGATGAAGATGACGGGGAGGTCGGCGAGCGCGGGGACGCGCCCCATCAGCTCGATCCCGTCGACGCCCGGGAGCATCAGGTCGAGGAGCACGAGGCTGGGCCGTTCGGCGCGGACGATGCCGGCGAGCCGGTCCGGATCGCTGGTCACGAGCGGGGCGTAGCCGGCGTCGGCCAGCGCGTCGCGCACGTCCCTCAGCGTCTGCCAGTCGTCGTCCAGCACCACGATCCGCTGCTCCGCGCCCCTGGTTCCCGGCGGGTGCCGGGGGGCGCCGGGCGGCGCGGTCGCGGCCGCGGGATCCGCGGCCGCCGGGATCGTGAACGTGAAGCGCGCGCCGAGGCCCGCGCGCTTGCGGAACAGGCGGGGCAGGCGGTCGGGCGCGATCCCCCGGCCCCGGTCCGAGACCGACAGGGCGATG
>CAZTOF010000260.1:0-2979 GCA_964615515.1 uncultured Gemmatimonadaceae bacterium | reverse complement strand
CCGTGACCACGCCGGTGATCGAGCCCTCCTCCAGCTCCGGCTCGATGTAGTCGTCGATCTCGATCTTCAGCTTGACCGAATCCTCGACGGTGGCCCTCGTCAGGCGGGGAGGAGTGGTGTCCGGCTGAACCAGCGTGAGGGCGGCCAGGGTCGTGTCGGGCGCTCCGACGATTTCGCCCGGCAGGAACGAAGTCTGCGGCTCGCTCCCGCCAACCTCCCCGTCACGGTTCATGTCCTGCCAGGCCCGCACCTCGAAGGTGCCTTCGGGCACGTACCGGAGCGAGAAGACGCCGGCGGTGTCGCTGAAGTTCCAGTGGGTGATGGTGTCGTCCCCGTGGACGAAGCGCGCCGCCACGCGCACGTCGGGGGTCGCCTCGCCGGTCACCCGGTCCTCCACCATGCCCGCAATGACGTTGGGCACGATCTCCCCGCCGGTGGAGAACACGAGGTCGAAGGCGTCCGGCAGTGCGTTGCCGAACATGTCCTTGATAACCGGCAGGACGGTAACCCGATACACGAGGCCCGGCGCGAACCCCTCGCGCATCCGGACGGTGATTCCCTCGCGGCGGTGTTTCACCCGGACCTCGCCGGTGGAGGGGGAGACGACGACCGCGTGGTTCAACCTGCCTGAGGTTGGCTGCTCGCTGATCCGCTCGCTGAAGTCGAACCGGACCTCGCGCGTCCCGGGTTCGATGGTCGAAAAGGTGTCGGGGAGCGTCGCGACAACGTAGGGCGGGAAACGGTCCTCCGGGCCACCGGTGGGGGCTTCCCGGCGCGCGCACGCCGTTACCGCCAGGGCTGCCAGCAACAGGGGGACCCATCCGCGCGGGCCCCCGAAGCCGGTGGCAACGCGCGGGGGTTCGCGACTGGATCCGCGCGGGCTCCGGGAGCGGCATGGCGCCGGCCTCGGCCGCACGCCCGGTGTCGCACCGCCCCGGCTCACCAACCTTCTCCGCTCAAGGATGTCAACTTCTCATTCCATTTTGTCAACTGTAGTTTACATGATTCTCGTTTCTCGCGCTCCCGGTCGACGACGGCCCCGGGGGCGCGGGTCACGAAGTTGTGGTTGGCCAGCTTTGCGTCGATGCCCTCGAGGAGACCGGAGAGGCGGCCGATTTCGCGCTCTGCCCGCGTCCGTTCCCGGTCCAGGTCGATGAGCCCCGCGAGGGGGAGGAACAGCTCGGTTCCGTCCCTGAGCACCGCGCTCGCCCCGGCGGCCCCGTCAGGCGGCGCCGCGCTCTCCAACGACCCGACGCGGGCCAGGCGCCGGAGCATCCGGCCGCGGCCCCCGAGCAGATGGCCCGATTCACCGCCGGTCACGTGAAGCGACACCTCGCGCCCTTCGCCCACCCCGTACTCCTTTCGCATCCCGCGCACGCGCATCACCAGCTCGCGCAGCCAGTCGAACGCCTCCTCGGCCTGCGGGTCGTCCAGCGCCGGATCCGCTACAGGCCAGCGGGCCACGATGAGCGGTCCCGTCCGGCCGCCGGCCACGGGCAGCAGGCCCCACAGCTCTTCGGTCACGAACGGGACCATGGGGTGAAGGAGGCGGCAGGTCCGGTCCAGGACGTGGACGAGCACCGAGCGGGCGGCCTCGCGTCCGGGCCCGCCGGGACGAAGGCGGTGCTTGACCGACTCCAGGTACCAGTCGGTGAAGTCGCCGCGGAAGAAGTCGCGCAGCACCTCGGCGACACCCTGCATGCGGAAGGCCTCGAGCTCCTCGTCCACGCGGCGGATGGCGCGCTGCTGCCGGGACAGGATCCACCGGTCCTCGAGCTCCAGGTCGCCCCGCACCTGATCGAGCGGGAGGATGGGCTCGTCGCCCAGGCTCATGAGGGCGAAGCGGCCGGCGTTCCACAGCTTGTTGACGAAGTTGCGCCCGGGGGCGAAGGCCGACTCCAGGTCCTCGTGGTCGAGGCGGATGTCGGCGCCCACGCCCGCGCCGGCCAGCACGGTGAAGCGGAGCGCGTCGGCGCCGAAGAGGTTCACCACCTCGAGGGGATCGACGCCGTTGCCCAGCGACTTCGACATCTTGCGGCCCCGGATGTCCCGCACGGTGCCGTGCAGGTAGACGCGCGCGAAGGGGGTGTCGCCCATGGCGTGGTAACCGGCCATGATCATGCGCGCGACCCAGAAGAAGAGGATTTCGGGCGCGGTGGAGAGGGTGTGGCCCGGGTAGAACGCCTTGAGATCGCGGGTATCCTCGGGCCAGCCGAAGACCGAGAAGGGCCAGAGCCACGACGAGAACCAGGTGTCGAGCACGTCCGGGTCCTGTTCGACCCGGGCGCTCCCGCAGGCGCTGCACGCCGCCGGGTCCCTGAGGCACGCCATCTCGGCGCCGCAGTCGCCGCAGTACCACACCGGGATGCGGTGGCCCCACCACAGCTGCCGCGAGATGCACCAGTCGCGGATGTTCTCCATCCACTGCTCGTACACCCGCGTCCAGCGTCCGGGCGCGAAGGTGACCGTGCCGTCGCGGGACGCCGCCAGCGCCGGCTCGGCCAGCGGCTTCATGCGCACGAACCACTGTTCGCTGAGCCGCGGTTCGACCACCGTGTCGCAACGGTAGCAGCGCGGTATCGCGTGGGCGTGGTCGTCGCGGCCGGCGAGCAGGCCCTCGCGGTCGAGCGCCGCGACCACCGCCTTGCGCGCAGCGAAGCGGTCCATTCCCCGAAACGCCGCGGGCGCGCTGTCGTTCATCGCCGCGCGCTCGGTCATGACGTCGAGGACCTCGAGGCCGGTGCGCCCGGCTATCTCGAAGTCGTTGGGATCGTGGGCCGGCGTGACCTTGACCATTCCCGTCCCGAACTCGGCGCTCACGTGCCGGTCGGCGACGATGGGGATGGTGCGGCCCGTGAGGGGAAGCTCCGCCGCGGCGCCGACGAGGGAGCCGTAGCGGGGGTCGCCGGGGTTCACGGCCACGCCGGTGTCGCCCAGCATGGTCTCGGGCCGGGTGGTGGACACGGTCAGGTGCCAGCG
>CAZTOF010000259.1:0-5919 GCA_964615515.1 uncultured Gemmatimonadaceae bacterium | reverse complement strand
GTCCTGGGACGTCGTGGAGGCGGCCACGGGCGCCACCGAGAGCCTCTACGACGCGGACGCGCTCGCCGCTCCCGGTCAGGTAGTGCGTTCCACCGGGCATCCAGCGGACGCGCGGCAGCTCCGGCGAGAACGACAGCGCGTCCGGGCCGTAGAGATGACTGAGCTCGATCGGCTCGGTCTGGCCCGCCGCCCCGGTGGGCAGCAGCAGGGCAACGGTGACGGCGGAAAGGACACGGACGCTCATGGCGGCGATTATCTGGTGCGGAGGGTGGTGGCTCTGGCTTGGACTCTCTACCTTTTTGCAAGAGGAGAGATCCGGTCTGGCGAGAGCCGGACCGAGGCCATCACCCGGCAGCGTAGCCCTTGCGATCCGCACAGCGGCAAGGCGCTCCGCGCCTCCTCCGCTTCGCTCCGGCCCTTCGGGTGCCCTGGCGGATCGCAAGGGCTGTGGGAGAGGGTGTGATGGCCGGGAGCAGTGATCCGGCCAGTAGCAGTGTCCCCTCCGTCCGTGCGCCTTCTCCGGATGGCGTTCGCGCTCCCCCGCGGGCGGGCGGCGCCCACCGGCAGCTTGACCGGCGCCCGCGCGGGCGCCCGCTGTCGTCCACCGGATGAGGCCCCCCTCGGAGCTCACGCCGCGGCCACCTTCTGGAGGGTGCGCTCCGGGTCGTAGAGGGTCTTGTCGCGCTGCATGGCGTGGAAGATCCTCAGGAGCCGGTCGCTCAGGGTTCTGAGGATGCGGGCGTGGTTGTGGCCACGGGCCTTGAGGACCTCCTTTTGTCGCTGGAAGGCGGGATCGGCGGCGATGGCGGCCATCCCGAAGTGGTAGAGCGCGTTTTGTCCGTGACGGTTGAACGCCCGCCGCTTGTGGTGCGTCTCTTTCCCTCCGGACTTCCTGGTGACCGGCGCGGCGCCGAGGTAGGCGCGGGTCTGCTCGAAGGTGCCCCCGACCAGAAGGTCGCCCGCCTCCCCGAACAGCCCCGCGGCCACCACCGGCCCGGCGCCGTTCATCGACAGCAGCCGGGCCAGCGAGTCCGAGCCGTCGTCGGCTTCTCCGAGCGCCGCCGGCAACTGCTTGAGCAACTCGGCGATCCCGCGGTCCATCGCCTTCACCTGTTCGTTCACCAGCCGCAACTGGGCCACCAGCATCCCGATGGTCTCCACCGCCCCATCGGTCACCCCCGGGGCGACCACCGGCGCCGGCTGGCGCAGCACGCCAACCACCTCCTCCGCGGTGCGCTTGCGGATCTTGCACCGGGCCAGCACCTTCGCCACCGTGCCGCGGTGCAGCCGCCGCGCCCGCTCGGGGGTCGGAGCCCGCTCCCACAGGGTGAGGAACAAGGCGCCCCAGAGCCCGGACAGGCTCCCCGCCAGCGCCCACATCGCCGGGAAGTAGCGCAACAGCTGCGCCCGGATCTTCTGGCTCAACCGGGTGCGCTGCTTCACCAGGTCCGCCCGCAGCCGCGAGCGGTCCCGCAGCCGCACCAGCACCGGGTGCTTCGGCTGCAGGTGCCGGAAGATCCGGGGTACCACGCGCAGCGCCACCGCAAGACCCTCGCCGTCCCGCGGATCGTCCTTCGCCCCCGACAAGGTCAACAGCTCGCGCGCGCGGTCCGCCTGCTTCGGGTTGACCGCGAAGGTCGCGAAGCCCCGATCCAGCAAGCCGTCCACCACCGCGCCGTGGGGAACCTCGAGCGCAACCCCGATCGAACCGGGATCCGCCCCGGTCTTGTCCACAAGCCAGGAAAGAAGTTGGGCGATGCCCCTCCCCCCGTGGGAGAAAGAGGTCCTGCCAAAAACCGCGCCGGCCGCGTCGGTCAGGTGAACGTGATGCTTGTGATCACCGAGATCGATGCCGGCGAACCAGGAGACGTGATGACTCATCGTCGGGTTCCTTCGAGCGTGCCGCTCTGCTGGGGCTTCGCTGGCCTGCCGCGACGTTGCCGTCTCCTATACTGGGCACTCGGTGGCGCTGACTCTCTGACGGGGCCTCCATCCCGGCCATCCGTCGGGGCACAAGTCCAAGCTGGGTGCTCTACGGCACGTGGAACGCCAAGGTGCTCCCGGCGGATCGGCCACTGCGCGAAGCAGTAAAAAATCGCCCGAATGGGCGTTGTGAAACCTATAGGAACGCCGGTCTCCAGACCCAATACTGTTGCTTTAAGGGATTTTTGTCTCTATGATGGTCCCCCGTGGGGGGTGTCCTCATGGCACGGAAACAGGCGACCCTTCCGGGCGGCCCGCGCCTGTCGGACTTTCTGAGTGTGGGGGTAATCGGTCAGGTGTTTCCGGTGTCGGCGGTGCGTTCTGCCTTGGCGGCGACGCGCACGGAGAGTGTGCGGCAGCGGGATCTTCCGGCGGAGGCGATGATGTATTACGTCATTGCGCTGGGGTTGTTTCGGGCGGTGTCGGCCCGGGAGGTACTGCGTTGCCTGGTGGAGGGGCTGCGATGGATGCCGTTGCCGGTCCCGCTGCGGGTTCCGGGGAAGTCGTCGATTTCCCGGGCGCGGGCGCGGCTGGGGGTGGCGCCGTTCGAGGTGTTGCGAGACGAGCGGGTACGGCCGGTGGGGGAGCGTGGGACTCGGGGGGTGTGGTTTCGGGAGTGGCGCCTGATCGGATTCGATGGTTCGACGCTGAGCGTGCCGGATGAGGCGGAGAATCGCGAGGCGTTTGGGCTCCCGGGAGATCGTCAGGGCCGGTCGGCGTTTCCGCAGGTTCGTCTGACGGGTTTGATGGAGTTGGGCACCAGGGCGTGCATTGCGTGGACGCACGGCCCGATCCGGGAGTCGGAGATTGCCCAGGCGGAGCGGTTGGTGGATCGTTTTGCGCCGGGGATGTTGGTGATGGCGGACCGGAACTACGTGGGCTATCCGCTATGGCAACGGGCGATGGCGACGGGGGCCGATCTGCTGTGGCGGGTTCCGAGCCGCCAGCGGCTTCCGGTCCAGCGGCGCCTGGACGACGGTTCCTTCCTGAGCGAGTTCCGGGGGAGTGGCCGGGATCGCCGGCGCACTCGCGGGACCTGCCCCGTCCGGGTGGTTGCCTACCGTCTTCCTGATGCGGACGAAGACGTGTATCGGCTGGTCACCACGGTGCTGGATCCGGATCGCGCGCCGGCCGCCGAGCTGGCGGCGCTGTATCACGAGCGCTGGGAACTCGAGACCGGCTACGACGAGATCAAGAGCCACCTGCTCGGCCCCAGTCCGCGCCTGCGCGGCAAGACTCCGGAGTTGGTGCGCCAGGAGGTCGAGGGATTGCTTCTGGCCCACTACGCCGTGCGCTACCTCATGCATCAGGCCGCACGCGAGGCGGACGAAGATCCCGACGACCTCTCCTTCGTGCACGCCGTGCGAGTCATGCGCCGTCGGTTGGTGGCCGCCGGCGGTTTTCCCCCCTCAACTCCAGATCCGTCGCCTCGTTCACGAGTTCCTTGAGGAACGCGTGGTCTCCAGCCGTGGACAGCGAAGACCCCGCGGCGTCAGGCGAAAGTCCTGTCCCTATCCCATCCGCCCGCGGGGGCCCATCTCCTCCTCGCGACACACCTGGGACCCTCAGATCGTCCCCTCAAGGTGCTAAAGCAACAGTATTGGGTCTCCAGACCGGCACGCGCGTCGCTCCGCGACGCGCATGGCGCAACCCCACCCGCCCTGGCGGCGTTTACGGCCGGGAACGCCTTCTCAGTCCAAGGGAACCAGCGTCCCCACCGCCAGGCCGGGCACGTCGTCCGCGACGCCGGTGACCCGGACCTCCCGCAGGCAGTTCTCGAGCGGCTCCGCGGCGACCACTCCGACCCGCAGGTAGGAGTCGGTCAGGCCGGTCCAGCGACCCGAGCGGTCCTGCTGTTCGAACAGGACTTCCACCCGCTCGCCCAGGTGGCGGCGGGCGAACGCGTGCCGGCGCCGGTCGGAGAGTTCCCGCAGCGTGCGGCTCCGCTCGGCGATCACCTCGGGGGGAAGGTGTCCGGAGAGGCCCGCGGCCCGGGTGCCGGCGCGCGACGAGTAGCTGAACACGTGGTAATAGGCGAACGGCGCCTCTTCGAGGCGGTCGCAGGTGCGCCGGAAGGCGTCGTCCGTCTCGCCGGGAAACCCGACGATCACGTCGGTCCCGAGCCCGAGTCCGGGCACTGTCTCCACCGCCCGGTCCGCGAACTCGCGATAGTCCCGGAAGGTGTAGCGGCGGCCCATCCCGCCCAGCACGCCGTCGTCGCCGCTCTGCACCGGGAGGTGGAGATAGCGGCAGAGCGCTCCGCGCCCGGCCATGCGTTCGAGGAGGCGGTCCTCGACGGTGGTGGGCTCGATCGAGGTGATCCGGATCCTGCGCACCCCGGGTACCTCCTCCAGCCGGTCTGCAACGTCGGCGAGCGTCCGTCCTCCGCTCCGGTAGCGCCCGATGTTCACCCCGGTGAGCACCAGTTCCCGGTAGCCGGCCCCGGCCAGTTCCCCCGCCTCGCGGACCAGGTCGTCGAAGCGCCGGCTGCGCTCCCGGCCGCGCGTGTAGGGGATGATGCAGAACGAGCAGAAGAAGTCGCAGCCGTCCTGCACCTTCAGATTGGCGCGGGTGGAGTCATAGCGCCCGGTGGAGGGAACCTCGAACTCGTGCCGGGAGATCCGGGCGGAGTGCAGCACGACCGGCTCCGGGAGTTTCCGGGGCCGGTCCAGGTAGTCGGGAAAGCTCTCCTTGAACTCCGTCCCCACGATCATGTCCACCCCCGGGATCTCGCGGAGCGCGTCGAGACCCGACTGGGCGTAGCAGCCCGCCACCACCACGAAAGCGTCCGGCGACTGGCGTAGCGCGCGGCGCACGGTGTTGCGGCAGTGCGCCTCGGCCCGGTGGGTCACCGAGCAGGTGTTGATCACCGCGAGATCGGTCGGTTCCCCCCAGGGAACGATCGTGTAGCCTTTGCCCGCGAACTGCCCTGCCCAGTTCGCCGCCTCCGTGTGGTTGAGACGACAACCCAGCGATGTAAACGATGCCCGTGGCACGGCCGGGAGTTTAGTCAGCCCTCCGCTTCTTCCGGAGGGGGAAGCCGGTAGGGGATAGCCGTCATGGGAACCCTTGGTCTTGCCGCGGTGGCGCTCGTCCCGATCGCCGTAGTCGCGCTCTTTCTCGTGGTGCTGCGCTGGCCCGCGTCGCGGGCGATGCCGCTGAGCTGGCTCGCCGCCGCCGGGCTCGCCTGGCTGGTGTGGGACATCTCGGGCGTCCGGATCGCCGCCGCGTCCATCAACGGCCTGGTGGTGGCGGCAACCCTGCTCTACATCATCTTCGGGGCCATCCTGCTCCTGCACACCCTGCAGGAAAGCGGCGCCCTCGCGGTGATCCGCCGCGGTTTCGTGGGGATCACCCCGGACCGGCGCATTCAGGTCCTCGTGATCGCCTGGCTGTTCGGGGCGTTCATCGAGGGCTCGGCCGGTTTCGGCACTCCGGCGGCGGTCGCGGTGCCGCTCCTGGTGGGACTGGGGTTCCCGCCGCTCGCCGCGGTGGTCGCGGGCATGCTGATCCAGAGCACCCCCGTCTCTTTCGGCGCCGCCGGAACCCCGATTCTGGTCGGGGTCTCCACGGGACTTTCGGGATCGGAGGCGGTGGCCGCCTACGCCGCCAGCCTCGGCTTCGCCGAGTGGACCGACTTCATGGCCTTCATCGGCCTCCGGGTCGCAGTGCTCCACACCGTCGCGGGCACGCTGGTCCCGCTCATCGTGGTTGCCACCATGACCCGCTTCTTCGGCGCCAACCGGAGCTTCCGCGAGGGTCTCGCGGTCTGGAAGTTCGCGCTGTTCGCCGCGCTGGCGATGACGGCGCCCTACATCCTCACCGCCTGGCTGCTCGGGCCCGAATTCCCGGCGCTCCTGGGAGGCCTCGTCGGCCTCGGGATCGTCGTCACCGCGGCCCGGAAGGGCCTCTTCGTCCCCCCTCCGGAGGAGCATT
>CAZTOF010000258.1:0-9287 GCA_964615515.1 uncultured Gemmatimonadaceae bacterium | reverse complement strand
GATCGTGACGGGCTCGAGGCCCGCCAGCCGGGTCCGAACCGGGTGATCGGGTCGTCGGCGCGGCGCCACGCCCTCCACCGCCTCGACGATCGCGGCGATGTGGTCCGGGGTCGTCCCGCAGCACCCGCCCGCGAAGTTGAGAAACCCCGCCCGCGCGAACTCGCCCATCGTGCGCGCCATCTCCGCCGGAGACAGGTCGTACTCCCCGAACTCGTTGGGCAGGCCCGCGTTCGGGTGACAGCTCACCCAGCTCTCGCAGACCGTCGACAGCTCCTGCAGATAGGGGCGCAACGCATCGGGCCCCAGAGCGCAGTTGAGCCCGAACGACAGTGGCTCGGCGTGCCGGAGCGAATTGTAGAAGGCCTCCGGGGTCTGCCCGGTCAGGGTGCGCCCGCTCTGGTCGGTGATGGTCCCCGAGATCATGATGGGGACCTCGAGCCCCGTCTCGTCGCGCACTTCCATGATGGCGAAGAGCGCCGCCTTCGCGTTCAGCGTGTCGAAGACGGTCTCGACCATGAGCAGATCGACGCCGCCCGCGACGAGTGCGCGCACCTGCTCGCCGTACGCCGTGCGGAGCTCCTCGAAGGTGACCTGTCTCGCCCCCGGGTCGTTCACGTCGGCCGAGATCGAGGCCGTGCGGTTCATCGGGCCCAGGATGCCCGCCACGAAGCGGGGCCGGTCCGGGGTGCGGGCCGTGTACTCGTCGGCGGCCCGCCGCGCGATCCGGGCCGCCGCGAGGTTGATCTCGCCGACGGCGTCCTCCAGCCCGTAGTCGGCCATGGGCACCCGCGTGGCGCTGAACGTGTTCGTCTCGATGATGTCGGCGCCCGCATCCAGGTAGGCGCGGTGGATCTCGCCGATCACGTCGGGGCGGGTGAGCGAGAGGAGGTCGTTGTTGCCGAGGAGCGGGACGGGGCGGGTGGTGAAGTGGTCGCCCCGGAAGTCGGCTTCGTCGAGGCCGTACCGTTGGATCATCGTTCCCATCGCGCCGTCGAGCACGAGGATGCGCTCGTCGAGGAGCCGGTCGACGAGGAGGGCACCCCGAATGGTGGGGCGGCCGCCGACTCCAGCCGTCGTCGATCTCACTGGATGCCGTACTCCTCCGCCGGTGCTCCGGCACGTGGGGACCGGGTCCGGCCGGACCTCATGAGCGAAGAGGGGCGGCATGCGTTCCGTGACCCGGTGAGCAGCCGGTCTCCCGGGGGCGTTCGCCTTTCGCGAACCCGCATCCCATTGGTAGCGGAGAAGTCGGCGAGGATCAAGGTCCGTGTGACTGGCGACGGCCGCCGGGATTCCCTATATTGGCCACTAACGGATGTTTAGTCCGCATCCGCCGCGGTACATGGAGCCGATTAAGGCCGGCTGGGAGGCACGGCAGATGGTCGAGTACAGAGCGTCGGCACGGGAATCCGCGAACCGGGGAGGTCGGCTCCCCCGGGCGAGTTGGGCCCTGGTTCCCATTCTACTGACTTTTCCGGCAGCAGTTCTCCTTCCCTCCGGGGGTGAAGCGACGGCTCAGGAGACGGTCGAGATCACGGGCCAGGTAGTGGACAGGCACACCGGAGATCCCATTCCCGGCGTCGCCGTCGCTCTCGTGAACAGGGGTTCCGGAGTCCAACAGGATTTCGAGTTCGAAACCGACAGCGCCGGGGAGTTCACGGTGCCGGGCATCGCGGTGACGTCCGGGCATCCCTGTCCGTGGACCCGGTGGCGTTGGAACCGATCGAGGTCTCCGTCGAGAGACGCGAATTCAAGTTGCACAGGGTGGGCTTCTACGAACGCAGGGATTTGGGGTTCGGGAGGTACATCGATCGCCAGGACATCGAGAACCGGGGACCATTGGAAGTGACGGACCTCTTCGCCGGAATGCCGGGCGTGGAACTCTTCACGCCGCGGGGCGGCGGTCTGCTCAACCCCGTCAACAAGTACGTGGTGCTGCGGTCCGGCCGAGTGATGTGGCCCAGCCGCACGATCTCGGAGGAGGAGAGAGAGGAAAGGGAATTCGCTCACAACATGATGAAGGACCCCGAATACTACCGTTGCTTTCCCGCGGTATACATAGACGATTTCCGGACGCACCAGGGTGGAGAGGATCCCGCCCGGCTGGACGAACTGCTCAGCCCCATGGATATTGCGGGGATCGAGGTCTATCCGTCCACGACCGGACTTCCGCCGAAGTACCAGTCCGTCGGCGCGAGGTGCGGGGTCATCGTGGTCTGGACCAGGGAAGCGTGGAGGGGCGACCGGGCACCCGGGCGGGAGTAACGCGGGGTCGGTCGCCGCGAGCGGGCGCAGCCCGGGGGATCATGGAGCAATTCGGCTTGGCCGGGAGACAGAACGGATGATCAATCACGGAACCCCAGTGCGACAATTCGTGCATCGGGCGGAACGAACCGGCGCCGCGCACCGCCGGGCGGGGATGTGGGCCCCGGTTTCGGTGCTGCTGGCCCTTTCGCTTGCCTCCGGGCGGGACGCGGTGGCCCAGGAGATGGTATCGATCACGGGCCAGGTGGTGGATGCGCTCACCGGAGAACCCATTTCCGGGGTCGCCGGGATTCTCGCATCCAGGGGTACCCGGGTCCGCCTGGATTTCGAATTCGAGACGGACAGCGCGGGGGAATTCGAGGTGCCGAGCATCGTGGTGGGCTCGTACCGGCTCGAACTTTCGCACCCCCTGTACAATCCGGAAGTCGGCGACTTCAGGGTCATGCGAACCGGTGGCTTCGTGGTGCCCATGCATCCGGTCGTGCACGGGGATGACGAGCTGGTGACCGGCATTGTCGGGGTCCTGACCGACGCTGAAACCGGAGATCTCCTCTCCGGTGTAACCGTGCGGACCGGTCAGGGACAGGCGGGCGTCTTCACGGACCTGAGAGGCGAGTTCCTCTTCGACCAACTCATCCCGGGGCAGCATGTGCTGGAGTTTTCCATGATCGGCTACGCCCCGCGGGCCGATACCGTCCGGGTCACGGAGGGGCGCGTTACCAACGTCCGGGCAACGCTGTCAGTTGACCCGGTGGCGCTCGAGCCCCTTGAGGTCTCCGTCGAGAGACGCGAAGTCAAGTTGCAGGAGGTGGGCTTCTACCACCGCAGGCATGAGGGTTTCGGGAAGTACCTGGACCGCCAGGACATCGAGAACCGGGGACCCTCCGAAGTGACGGACCTGTTCATGGGGATGCCGGGGGTGCAGCTCTACTCGCACCCGAGCGAGGGTCCGCTGGAGAAGTTCGTGGTGCTCCGGACCGGCCGGTTGGCGTGGCCCACCCGTGAACAGCAGGAGCTGGATCGAGGGGCGGTCGAGCACTACAAGTGTTTCCCGGCCGTGTACATCGACGATCTCCTGACCCACGCCGGCGGAGGCGAGCCGGCCCGGCTGGACAGTTTCCTCGATCCCATGGCCATCGCAGGCATCGAGATCTACGCTTCCACGGCCGGACTTCCGCCCAAGTACCAGGGTATCGGATCCCGCTGCGGGGTCCTCGTGATCTGGACGAGGGTGACGGGCAGGATCAAACCGAAAGGGTAACGGCGGGAGGGTCGGGGTTCGGGTATCCGGACTCCTGGGGGGATGCCGGGAAGCCCGCGGCTGCCGGGGAGCACCCGACTGGCGACGAATCGTCCGAATTCGATATGATATCTGGCAGGTCGCGCGTGCCGCGTGCGCACGATCGGGCGAACCGCCGGAGGCGGCCGCGCATGCGACCGGAGCGCGAAGCCCTTCGGACGGAGTGCGCGCGGGCGAATCACCGGGCCCCGGGACCCAGGGTTGGCGGGACACGTTTCCGGGCACGAGAGAGCGTTCAGGTTTGGTGGGAGAGAAGACACATGATCGATCGAAGAACGTTGGTTCGGCAATCCGGAAACCGGACGCATCGGCCCCGCGTCGCGCGCTGCAGGGCGCGGATGTGGGGCCTGGTTATGCCGCTTCTGGCCCTCCCTCTTTCGTCCGTTCGGGAAGCGGCCGCCCAGGAGATGGTGTCGATCACAATCCGGGTGCTGGACGTGGTCACCAGGGATCCCATCCCGGGGGTCGCCGTGACCGTCGCGTCCAGGGGTCTCAGTCTCCAGCCCGGCTTCCAGCTCGAGACCGACGACGAGGGGCAGTCCATGGTGCCCAGCATCGCGGTGGGGGACTATCGGCTCGAACTCTCGCACCCCAGGTACAATCCGGAAGTCGGCGACTTCACGGTCATGCGCGCCGGAGGCTTCACGACCACGATGGAACCGGCGGGCAGCAACGAGAATGAACTGTTGACGGGCATCGTCGGTGTCCTGACCGATGCGGAAACGGGCAATCTCCTCTCCGGCGTGGCCGTGCGGACGGGCCGGGGACAGATGGGCGTGTTCACGGGCCTGAGGGGAGAGTTCCTTCTCGACAAGCTCGTCCCCGGCCAGCACGTCCTCGAGTTTTCCATGATCGGCTATGCTCCGCGGGCCGATACGATCCGGGTCACGACCGGGCGCGTCACCAACGTCCGGGTGTCGCTGTCCGTCGACCCGGTGGCGCTCGACCCCATCGAGGTCTCCGTCGAAAGGCGCGAAGTCAAGCTGCAGGATGTGGGCTTCTATCACCGCAAGCACACGGGCTTCGGGGAGTATCTCGACCGCCAGGACATCGAGCGACGGGGACCCATGGAAGTGACGGACCTGTTCAGCGGGATGCCGGGTGTGGAGATCTACCCCGACCCGTTCAACGGCCTCGAGAAATACGTGGTCCTGCGGGTTGGCCGGTTGCCGATTCCCGCCGGCCCGCGCGAGGACGGAGCCCCGGGCTACGACCGCTGCTTCCCCACGGTGTATATCGACGGCCTCCTCACGTCCAACGGTGGAACCGAACCCGCCCGGCTGGACAGTTTCCTCAATACCACGGCCATTGCGGGAATGGAGGTCTACACCTCCGAGGCGGGGCTTCCGCCCCAGTACGCACGGGGGACCTTCTGCGGGGTCATCCTGATCTGGACCAGGGTGACGGGCAAGAGAACCGGTTAGCAGTCCGTGGCTGGTCCCTCCCGCATTCGGAACGCGGTCGCGCTGCTTGCGGCGGTCGCGGGGGCCCCGGCCGGCGCCGCCGCCGCGCAGGAGCCGCAACCGGAGCTTGCCCACGTCACCGGCCGCGTGATCGACGCGGCGACCGGCGACCCGCTCCCGGGTGTGACGGTGGTGCTGGAGGGCACCGACTTCCGCCTCGAAACGGACGCCGAGGGGCAATTCGAATTGAACCCTGTGGCGATCGGATACTACCGCCTCCGACTCTCGCACCCGGACTACGAGCCCAAGGTGGATGACTTCCCGGTTCTGCGCGACGGAGGCTTCGTCATGGCGATGCAGCCGTTGGCGGCCGAGGCGGACCACGCCATGACGGGCATCATGGGGATTCTGACCGCTCGCAGCGATGGCTCTCCGCTCGTGGGCGCGGCCGTGAGGGTGGACTCGGGAAGGCGGGGGGTGCTCACCGACGAACAGGGCAACTTCATGATCGATGAGCTTGCCCCCGGTCTGTACGTGACCGAGTTCGTCCAGATCGGATATGCGACGCGGCGCGACACCATTCGCGTCGTGCCGGGACGCATCACGAACGTGCAGGTCTCGCTCTCGGTCGACCCCGTGAATCTCGACCCCCTGAACGTCGTCGTCGAGAGACGGGAAGCGGCGCTGCAGGACGCGGGGTTCTATGAGCGCCGGAAGCGCGGCTTCGGCAAGTTCATCGATCGCGAAGAGATAGAGTTGCGGGCACCGGCCACGATCACGGATCTGTTCACGGGCCTGACCGGGGCAACGGTCGAAGCCTACGGCACGGAGCGCCGGATCGTGCTCCGCAGCGGCCGCGTCGGGTTCTCCGGCGGGTCCTGCTACCCGCGCGTCTTCGTCGACAACATCGTCGCTCACGACGGCGGGACGGAACCGGCCAGGATCGACGACATGGTGACTCCGGACGCGGTGGCGGGGATCGAGGTCTATCCGTCGTCCGCGAGTGTGCCGGCCCGGTACGCGTCCATGAGCGCGGGCTGCGGGGTCATTCTGATCTGGACGCGAAGCTGAACGTAGCACTCGTATCCGTGTCCATCGACCTGGGGGCGGGCCGCCGGGGGGTCGACATGGGCCCTTCGGCGCTGCGGATCGCCGGAATCACCGCCGAACTCGAGGCCATCGGTCACCGCGTCACCGAGTTCGGTGCGATCACGGCCGGGGGATTGGAGACGACCGAGGCGGGCAGGAACGCGCTCCCGTTCCTGGACGAGATCGCCAAGGTGGCGGACAGCACCCGGGAAGCGGTCGGGTCGGGCCTGGGCCGGGGGTGCGTTCCCCTGGTCCTCGGCGGCGATCACTCGCTCTCGATCGGCTCGGTCGCCGCGGTGGCCGAGCACCATCGCCGGCGGGACCAGTCGATCGGCGTGATCTGGGTCGACGCACATGCGGACATGAACCGGCCCCACACCACGCCAACCGGGAACATCCACGGGATGTCGCTGGCGGTCCTGCTGGGCCATGGCCATCCCCGCCTCGCCAGACCCGTCCCGAGCGTCCGGCCGGAGAACGCGAGCGTGCTCGGCGCCCGCGAACTGGACCCGGGCGAAAAGACGCTCATCGCGGAACTGGGCGTGCGGGTCTTCTCGATGTCGGAGATCGACGAGAGGGGTGTGGGAGTATGCATGGACGAGGCCCTGCAGCGCGCCAACGCAGGGACTGCGGGTTTCCACCTTTCCCTGGACCTGGACGCGCTCGATCCGCGCATCGCGCCGGGGGTGGGGACGCCGGTACAGGGTGGTCTGACGTATCGGGAGGGTCATCTCGTATGCGAAAAGGCGGCGCGTTCGGACCGGTTGCTCAGCCTCGAGGTGGTGGAGATCAATCCCGTCCTCGACGACCGCAATCACACGGCGGTGCTCGCCGTCGGCCTGGTGGCCTCCGCGCTCGGAAAGACGATCCTCTGACACGACACTCCCACGCCCTCCGCGGGCTCACAACCGGGGGAAATCAATGCAAACCACGACGCAGGATGCCGGACCCGCCGAACTCAGGCTCCAGGACCTGGACGTCGGCTATCGGAGGGGCCCGCCGGTAGTGGGCCGACTCTCCCTGGAGGTCGTTCCCGGAGAAGTGCTCGCGGTGGTCGGGCCCAACGGCTCCGGGAAGACCACGCTGTTCCGCACGCTGCTGGGGGTGCTGGCGCCGATTGGCGGCCGCGCCTCGATCTCCGGCGTCTCCCCTTCGGCGTACAGGCGGGTTCACGGCGTGGGCTACCTGGCCGAGGACACCGCGCTGCCGCCCGGGTGGACGTGTGACGGGCTGCTCACGCTGGCGGCGGCTGCGGCCGGTTCCGGAGCCGACATCGGGAGAGCCTGCCGGCTGGCGGGGGTGGACTACGACACCGGCGTGCTCGTGGACAGGCTTTCGAAGGGCATGCGGCGCCGGCTGGCCCTGGCGATGGCGCTCATGCGGCCGACCGGCCTCCTCTTCCTGGACGAACCCGAATCGGGTCTTGATCCGGGGCAGCGCATCCGTCTCCGCAGCCGGATCGAGGAGATTCGCGGCGACATGACGCTACTGGTCGCCAGCCACGACCTGGGGGAGCTCGCGATGATGAGCGACCGGGTGCTGCTGATCGATCAGGGGCGGGGGAGGGTCGTCGAGCAGCCGGAGGGCGGGTTCACGCGCGAGTTCCTGGAAGCGCAGTTCCTCGGGCTGGAAGGGGCGGTGTCATGAACATATTGAAGGCGTCGTTGCGCAATGCGGTGCGCCGCAAGTGGAAGTTCGCCCTGGTCGTCTTCCTGTTCGGCGCGGGGCTGGCCGTCCTGACGAACGTGTACGATGTGGTGGGGACCGTCGAAGGCATGGCAGCGGCCAGCGAAGAGATGCGGAGCGGAGAGGCCCCGCCCTCCGAAGAGCAGATGGAGGCGATGGCACGTAGCGGGATCTTGCTCTTTCTCTTCGGAATGTTGAGCCTCTTCTTCGGCTTCGGCACCATCCTGTTCGGCTTCGTGATGCCGGGGGGGCTCGTCGCGAACGAGCGCAGGAGCGCCGCGATCATGTTGTGGGCGCAGCACCCCATGCCGCTGCGCTCCTTCTACATGTGGCGATACCTGGGCGTTCAGGTGGCCACGCTGGCGGCGCTGCTCGCCTTCGGTCTGGCCTTCGCGGTGGCGATTCTCCCGCCCGATGCCGCCCCCGCCACCGAGTTTGGCGGCTTCGTGAGCATTTGCCTGGAGGGAATGCTCGCCTGCGCGATCAGTTTTGCCATATCCGCACTCGGGCTCCGTCGCGCCGCACTGTTCGGACTGGTGTACTACCTGCCATCGAGCCTGGTGGCGCAGTTCCTCCAGGTCGCCGAAGTGTCGACCTCGACCGTGGCGGAGCTGGCGCGGGCGATCCTGCCATTCGTGATCTTCCCCCTGAATGCGATCGAGGGCTTCGTCGGAGGCGTCGAGTCCGGGGTCGCCTGGGACTGGCGCGCCATGGGAATGGTTCTCTACCACTTCGCGTTGTGGACCGGCGTCGCGTGGCTCGGGCTGCGCAGGATCGACAGACGGCCGCTGAAGCTCTGAGCAAATGTAAACCCTTGCGGCGCCCCCGCTCTCGGTGCTCGCGGGAGTTTGTCCAGGGGCTCCTCGTAGCGCCTGGCGGGCGCACCGCTCCCGATGCTCGCGCGGAACGATCCGCGGACTGATAGCTTTCTTTCCCGGCCGGGGTGGTTAAATCGGTATACACAGGGGCATGAAAATCCCCCGGGAGCATGCCCATGCGGGTTCGAGTCCCGCCCCCGGCATTGCCGATGCGCTCCGTTGATCGATGGGACTCGCGCGCGCGCGGTCCGGATCGATGCGGGGCAGGGCGAACTACGGGCCCGTGGACAAAATCCCCCCCGGCATTCCTATGAAACAACACCACTCGACGCGGCGCGTTTCAGCCCTGCGGGGTGGCCGCTCGCGGCCATGGGAGATTCGAGCGGCGATGCATCCGCGCTGGCCGCTTCGCCTCGCCGCTCTCGGTGCTCGCGGGGCTTCATCCACGGACTGCTACAGAATCGCATCCAGGTAGAGGTCCACCCGGAAACGCCTCTGCGGACCCTTCAGTCCATGCGACAGGTCCAGGCGTATGAGACCGTCCAGAATGCTGCCGCCGAGGCCGATCCCGTAGAGGACGTCCTCGGAGTCGATGTCGGTCTGGTCCCCGGCCCAGCCCGCGTCGCCGAAGATGATTGCGGACCCGGCTTCGAAGGTGCGCGAAAGCTCGACCCGGCCCCGCGCGAAGGACGGACCCGAGAGGACCGCGGCCGAGTACCCCCGTAG
>CAZTOF010000257.1:0-7656 GCA_964615515.1 uncultured Gemmatimonadaceae bacterium | reverse complement strand
CCACGGCGGCGTTGGTTTCTCCGGTTGGTGGAGGAGCCAAATGTGTTTTTGTTGTACAAAAACTCTCTGGCCGGGGGTATCCCCCGGACCCCCCACCCGACGGTCGCGCGCGATATCCATGGGGCGCGGAGCGCCGGACAGGATCACCTGATGGCGCACGCGGGCCACGCGGCCACCGCCAGCCGTTCAGTCCCGAGTGCGCCTCCACCCCGTTTCCGTGGCTCGGCCTACGCCGCGAGGATGTCGAACTCCTCGGTCGGAAGCCCGAAACCGGGGGTACTCCTACCCTTCCGGCGGTCGAGTTCGTGCGTTACAGGGGATCCGACAGCCTCGGATTCCGCCAAACCGCCCCCAGAGCGCCCCAGAATGGCCGTGAGGGCGGTTTTCCGGGCTCGACCAGGGGTATTGGGGGGGCATGACCTGGATGGCTGCCACCCAGTCGGCCAAGGACGCATCCACGGGCGGCTCTTCAAAGCCGGTGCCGGTCACGGCCAAGTTCCCGCTGGCGGTCCGTCGAGGGATCACGTCGGCCGGATCGTCGGCCACGACGGGGCTACGCGCGGCCGTGGCCCCCGCGACGGGGTTCGGGGGTTGGAGCACCTCGCCGCCCGCCGCTCTCTTGGCGGGCCGGAAACGCCGGGGTCAGAGGGGGCGCAGCCCCCCGCCAGCCTCCGCAGGGGACCCACGGAGTGTGGCCACGAGGAGTATGCTGGCTCGACTACGAAACGGGCGTACAGCGCGCCCGTGGGGGCCGCGTCCGGACCCGGCGGCCGCATCGCTGATGCGATGACGGAGCACCTCAGCGAGCGCTTCGGGGAACCCGGTCAGCCGGACCTCCCGGTCGAACCCGACCGCGACACCTCGTTGGCTCCCGACATCACCTTTGCAGGGGACGCTCAACCCGTTAGACTGCTCAACCCACAAGTCCGCGAACCATCCGGACGCTGACGAGAGACCGAACGAATGACGAAATCCACATGGCGGAACGCTTTGACCGGGGGACTGCTGATTTACTCCACCGCTTGCACCGATACGCCATCGGACGCCTGGCAGACACACCCGGACATCGCGGCCCTGCTCCGAGCGACGGAAGATTGCTCGGAGGCTGAAGGGGTCGCATTCGCGGTGCGATCGGTCGAGTCGCTGAATCGGGCCTTGGCGGTGACGGCCATCGTTCCGCTCCCCAGCGGAGTCAGCCTGATCAGCACGACGGACGGGGCGCTTTACACACTCGCCGCCGACTCGTTGGTCGCATTGGAGTCAGATCCGATAGCCTACCTGACATCTTCTCAGTCGGGATCCGCGGTGGCCCTGACGCGAGGGGGCGAACTCGTCGAATTCACAGACGTTGGCGGATGGTCGTCCGGTCGGAATCGGTTGTTGGATCGCGTGCCGTTCTCTTGGGACATCATCCAAGGGGTGGCCGTCGGGTCTGGTGACCTTTGGATCGTGACGGCGGAGAACGGCGCCTGGACCCTCTACCGTGGGCCGGTCGATGGGGACACCAGATCGCCCATCGACTCGGTTCGCGCCTTCGATGTGCCGGTCTGGGTCCGCCCCCTCACGAGCTCCTCGGTCGCCGTAGGCACGGTGGAGCCGCCGTTTACCACATGGATGTTGGCTTCAAGTGGGTCCGTGATCGGTCGCTTCGAGGCTCCCAAAGTGCAGGAGCAGGAATCACTGGCACCGGCCCGGTGGGCGAGCTTGGGTGTCTGGCCGCTGGACTGTGGCGCGGTCGTACACGTGGTCGCGGACCTAACGTCGCGGCAACGGCGGTTGGTCGTTCGTCGTCTTGAGCCGGGGAAAGGGATCGTGACGCTGGAGGACAGGATGATTGATCGACCCCTCGGCATCGTCGCCAGTCACCCGAAAGAGCGAAAACTCATTACTCTCACGGATCGCGGAGATGCGTGGGAGTTGCAGCACATAGAATGGTCTTGGTCAACGAGAAACTACAACAAAGGAATGGAAGAATGACGACCAGGAAGCTGTTTCAGCCCATCATGGGCATGATCGCAGTTGCCACCGTGACCTTGGTGGGAGCCGACCGGATCGGAGCTTGCGTGACCTGCACCTCGGATCAGGATTGCGAGACGGGCGGCGACTGGCAGAGCTGCAGCATTCAGGCGACCCCGCTCGCCTTGGTGGAATGGTTCGGGAGCGACGTGGTCTGCAACATGGTGGGGAGTTGTAACGACTTCGCGCTCGTTACTCCTGCTTCTCTCTCCCCTGCCGGAACCGTGCTGACGGACGACACCGTCGTTGATGTCGACGGTGCTACGGAGTTGGCCGGCTGTTCCGACAACGTCGTGAGGCACGCGCCGATGCAAGTGTCCGCGACCGGTTTTGCGGCGGGTCTCGCTCCGTGACGAAACCAGGCAGGACGCTGCGGAATGCAAGCAGCGTTCTCTCGGCCTGCGTCGCCGCCTTGCTCGCGGCGACGCAGGCCGCCAGCCAGCTTCCGGTCGTTGACCTCTCAGACCGAGGTGTGGAGACGCTGATTCCCCCGGAGTTTGAGGGCGGGTACTTCAATCGGATCGGAGCAATGACGATCCGGGACGATGGCCTGTGGGTGCTTGATGCGGGCCATAGGAAGGTGTTTCGGTTTGACACCGCAGGTCGCCTTATCGTCGTCTTCGGCGGACACGGAAACGGTCCGGGCGAGTTCCTTTGGCCCAGCGCGCTGCGCGTCGATTCAGTGGTGACGATACCCGATATTCGGCAGGTGCGAATCAGTCGATTCAGCTTGGATGGCGAGCATTTGGAGACTCGCCGGGTGAGCGGTCCGGTCGTGCCGTCAGCCGGGTTGGCGGTGCTGCGAAACGGTGTCACAGCTTACGTCACCTCAGTGCGCTACACGATGAGTTCCAGTGGCGTCGGCGGCGATTCCAATGGTCATGTGACCGTGGGGTTCGCCGGGTCCAGCCGGTCCGATACAATCGCGAGTTTGCACGGCGCCAGTGTGATGTGGCAAGCAGCGGGCAGGATGTCGCTATACAGGACTGGCTTCGGCGATGCCGGGGCTTGGACGACGATGGGCGACAGCGCGATCGTGGTCGCGGACGGAATCACCGGTACGATTTCGGTCTTCACGGTGCCCCACGCGCTTCAGATGGAGACCGATGCCCTACGGCTCTCGGTGGACTCGGTTACAATGGGCATCGAGGGGAGTCTGGTGACCAAGGCGGACCGAGAGCGGACCGAGGCCGACTTTCGGAGGGATAGACCGGATGTACGGGGGAAGGTCACCTTCCAAGGATGGCCGAGTCATTGGTCGGTGGCGATTGATCTGCTTGCTTCGGATGACGGCAAAGTGTGGGCGCGGCGGGCAGTCTATGGGGACGAGCGCCAGCACTGGACCGAAGTCGATCTCCACGGAACACTTCGCCGTCGAGTCATTCTTCCCGAGCGCTTCTCCCTTCGTGCGATCGTAGGCGGCAAGCTGTACGGAGTCGCCAGCGACGAACTGGGCGTTCAGCGCGTGGCCCTTTTGGATCCCCGGTGACGACTCGTCTAAAACCGCCTCGCGCTCGTACCCAGGGAAGCTCCACCATCTTGCATACTGTAGCGCGATGCGGACGCGCTTGATCGCATCGCGGAGGACGAGTTGAATCTTGTCGTCTGGATGGGGCATCCTGGAAGCCGAAGCCTTGAGTTGGAGTCCCGCCAATCTACTCCGGTTTTCCCGCTTTGGCGGCTCGGTCCAGCAAGGTCCAGTATACTGGCAGTAAGCGCAGATCGTGCAGCCCTGATTGAACTTACGTGATCTCCTGCCGTGATTCGGGGTCTCTTTATTCTGCCGTTACGTCAGGGTCAAGGACGCCCCGTTGCTCCTGCGACGGGCAGCCTGGCATCGACCGGCGCGCCTGGGCGAGCTTCCGATCTCAACCCCAGTTCGAAGGCCGCCAGCGCCTCGGAGATACCGTCCCCGGCAAAACGAAACTCGTCGGGGATGGCGTGCTGACGCACCGCTGCGCGCCGGAGCGCCACCCGTCTGAGCCTGTCGTCCTCCGCCGACGGCGACCCATGCCTCCGCCTGGCTTCATTGAACGACGCGAACTCCAACTTCAGGTACTCCTTGAATCGCCGGATTGCGGTCTGCTGGCGCGTGAACTTTTCGCAGTGATGACCGGTAGCGGCCAGGCGGATCGCCAGCGGAAGAAGTCGAGGGTGGTCCCTGGAGACCCTGGTGATGTAGCGCGCAAACACCGGCAGCTGCTCCGGAGTCAGGCGCCGGCGGATTCGCATGATGCCCGCATAGAGGATGTGCCTGTTCACGGGCTTGTAGAGGTGCGGTACCGGATTGAGGTTTTCCAGCAAGGTAAGGCAGCGGGCAAAATAGTTTTCCAGCGTCGAATCGTAGATGGTCCCGATGACCCGGAGGTAGCCTTCCACCAACACCTTCGGATCCATCTGCGGCTTGAAGTTCAGGGCGGTGTCGTCGATTTCGACGGGCTGGTCCAGCAACCGGTTCTCGCGCTCCAGCCGCGCCCACAGGTCTGTTCCCTTGAGCGCGGTCAACAGCCCGATCAGCGCCATCGGAATCCCGGCCTGCTGAACGAAATCGATCTGGGCATCGAACGCGTCGTCATCGTCGTCGTCCAGACCGAGGATGAAGCCGCCCAGCACCTGCATCCCCTTGTTCTGAATCTTGCGTACGGCCGTAAACAGGTAGTTGTCGTCGCGAATGTCGATGTTCTGAGGTTTCTTCATCTTCCTGAGAGCGTTCGGGTTGGGCGTTTCGATGCCCAGGAAGACGGCGTTGAAGCCGGCCTCGATCATGAGATCCATCAAGCCGTCCATCCGGACGAGATTGACACTCGCCTCCGTGGACAGGGAAAAGGGGTGGTCACGCTCCTTTTGCCAGTCGGCGATCGCGGGGAGGAGCCTCATGACTTCGCGTTTGTTGCCGATGAAGTTGTCGTCGACGAGGAAGATGGGACCGCGCCATCCCAACTCATACAGACGGTCGAACTCGGCCACCATCTGTTCCGGCGATTTGGTTCGGGAGACCCGGCCGTACAGCTTCGTGATGTCGCAGAACTCGCAATCGAAGGGACATCCCCGCGAGAACTGCAGACACATCGAGTCATACTCGTTCATGTCGATGAGGTCGAAGCGGGGAAGTGGAGTCAGGGTCACATCCGGCTTCCTGGGGGCCCGATGGATGGCCCGCGCGGTGCCGTTCTCCAGGTCGCGAAGGAAGGCCGGAAAGATCTCTTCGACCTCGTCAAGCACGAAATGATCGACGCCCTCGATCTCCTCGTGAAACGTGGTGGGATGCGGGCCACCGGCGATGACGGGAACCTGGGCGCGATTGCAGCGCTCTATGATCTGCTCAAGCGAGGGGCGTTGCACGATCATGCTCGATGTGAAGACGAAATCCGCCCACTCCAGGTCGGCGTCCTCGAGCGATGTCACGTTGAGGTCGACCACGCGCAGGTTGTACCGGGACGGGAACATCGCGGCGACGGTGAGCAGACCGAGGGGAGGATGGGTCGCTCTGATGCCCAGGATTCCCAGGGCGTGGTTGTTGCCCCAGTATGTCGGCGGATGCCTGGGATAGAGAAGCAGGCCATTAGGCATGGTGACGTACTTCCACGTTCTGTCGCGTGTGATAGGCTTGAAGGTGTAGTCGCCCTCGAGTCGCTGCAACTCAGTACTCTTCCGGCTCGTCCCAGGTCTCGGCCCAGAACTCGTCCTCTTCGGCCCGCGCGCGCTCCAGGTCCACCGGCTCGACATCCTCGGCGTCTACGCGGCCGACCGTCTCGATCTGACGGACGATCTCATCCGTCACCCGGCTCCGGGTCTGGTGACGCAGCCGGTGCCGGACGCGCCAGCCGGCCACGGCCACGAGCACCGCGAGCGCTACGAACAGGTATCCGGTCACCGCCTCTTCCGGTTGGTCGCCAAAGAAACCTCTCGAGACTAACATACGCCTCGACGGAGCCGGCCATGAACCCCGCTGGCCACCCGACACCGGAGCCCCGGGCATGACCTTCCAACCCCTCGACCTCGCCGTCTTCGCGGGCTTTCTCGCCCTCGTGGTGGGGGTGTCGCTGTACGCCTCGCGCGGCAGGCGCGACGCGGCGGGTTACTTCCTCGCAGGCCGCAACCTGCCGTGGTGGCTGATCGGCTTCTCGCTGATCGCGTCCAACATCTCCACGGAGCACTTCGTGGGCATGGCGGGCCGCGGCTACGATCTCGGGCTTGCCATCGCCAGCTACGAGTGGATGGCCGCGGTCACGCTCGTGCTGGTGGGCCTGTTCTTTCTGCCGCGCTTCCTGCAGGCCGGCATCTACACGATCCCGGAATTCCTCGAGTACCGTTACGACGCGCGCACGCGCACGCTCATGGCGGCGTACATCATGGCAGCCTATGTCCTCGTCGCCCTGGCCACCGTGCTGTATTCCGGGGCGCTGGCGCTCGAATCAATCTTCGGGCTGGACATCGGGGCGGGCATCTGGCTGATCGGGATCCTGGCCGGCGGCTACACCATCTACGGGGGCCTCAAGGCCGTCGTGTGGTCGGACCTCATCCAGGGCGTGGCGTTGCTTCTGGGCGGCGTGCTGGTGACGGTGCTCGGCTTTCGCGCGATCGGGGGCGTGGAGCCCTTTCTCGCGGCCGCCGAGGGCAAGCTGCACACCGTTCTCCCATGGAATCACCCCGAGATGCCATGGCTGGCGGTCTTCATCGGCGGACTCTGGATCCCCAACATCTTCTACTGGGGGCTGAACCAGTTCATCACCCAGCGGACGCTGGCCGCACGCAGCCTGGCGGACGCGCAGCGCGGCATCTTCCTGGCCGGCTTCATCAAGCTCCTCATCCCCTTCATCATCGTCTTTCCCGGGATCATGGCCGCGGAGCTGTTCGCCGACCAGGTGTCGAATCCGGATCAGGCGTATCCGGTGATGATGCGCGAGCTGCTGCCCGCCGGGCTGACCGGGCTCATGTTCGCGGCGCTCTTCGGGGCGGTGATGAGCTCGCTCGACTCGATGCTCAATTCGGCCGCGACCATCTTCAGCGTCGATATATACAAGCGGCATCTGCGCCCGCGGGCTTCGTCGCGGAGGCTCATGACTGTCGGCCGGGTGACGACCGCGGCCCTCGCGCTGATCGGGTGCCTGTGGGCGCCGCTGGTCGCGCGTGCGGGGAGCGTGTTCGAGTACATCCAGATGTTCTGGGGATTCATCTCGCCGGGGATCGTGGCCGCTTTCCTGTTCGGCCTGTTCGTGCCCCGGACGCCGCCGCGGGCGGCCTTCGGCGGGATGGTGCTGGGGGTGCCGGTGTACGGCCTGCTTCTCTGGCTGCTTCCGGACGTCGCGTTCCTGCATCACATGGCGATCACCTTCCTCGTGATCTGCGCGTTCATGCTGGCGGTGACGCGGGCTCGTCCGCTGGCGGAGGCGCGCACGCTGCCGCGCTCGGAAGCGGCGGTGGATCTGACGCCGGCGCCGGGAGGGCGGTTGTGGGCCGGAGGGGTCATTGCCGGGGCGGCGGTGCTGTACATCGTCTTCTGGTAGCGCAAGGCCGGTCGGAACGACCCCGTGGAAGGAGGCATGGGCGATCCAGGCTGCCCCGCACGTCCGGCGGAGGGGGTGGCGGCGGGCTGCGAGCCGGGCACGCCGGCAATACGTTGCAGGACCGTGCATCGAC
>CAZTOF010000256.1:0-10785 GCA_964615515.1 uncultured Gemmatimonadaceae bacterium | reverse complement strand
TCGGCATGCTGGCGGTGGGCGACCCGAACCTGCTGCGCCAGATCGAGGGGGGCCGCTCGATCTGGCGCAGCAGGTTCGGGTCGCCCACCGCCAGCATGCCGAGCGTCGTCGGCGCCATGCCCGTCTCGTCCATGAACCCGTTCAGCCGTGTGTTGAATTGCTCCTCCAGCGTTGCCATTCGACTGCCGTTCCAGCCGCGTCAGGCCCGTAACGGTGAAAGGACCTTTTCGTGGAAGTCAACTCTTAGGAAATCTCCTAAGTGTCTGTTCTGTCTGTAGTTGTCCGACGTGTACGACGTGTCCGGGAGGCCGCTGCCAGTGCGGTGGCGGAACACCCCCGTCCAAGACTCGGGAGCGGGCCGGAGAGGGAGGGAGGAGCCGGCCGGAAGACCAGGCGGGGGCGTGGGGTCGGCGCATGGTTGCGTGCGCCGCATCGGGCCGTGCGTCCTCGCTATGCCTGCGCCCGGAGGGGAACGGTGACGACGGGCACGTGCCGCGACCCCGGACCGCCGGGCGGACACGGCGTCCGGGTCACCCCAGACCCCGGCGCTCCAGGAACCGCACCAGCAGGGCGGCGCACTCGCCGGGCTCCTCGAGCTGGAGGTAGTGCGTGGTCTCGAGGCCGAAGTCGTAGCGGACGGCAGTCGCTCCCTCGACGATGATGCTCGGCAGCAACGAGAACCGCGAGGTCGGGTCGGCGCCGATCACCTTCACAGTGCAGGGTAGGCGGTCCGCCGCTGCTTCGAGGCTGTAGGCGAAGACGTACTCGTTCACCTTGGCCTCGTGCTCCGGCGCGTAGCGGAGCTCTAAGCCGTCCCCGTCGGCCGCCCGGCGAAGGAGCGTTCCCGCGGCGAGTTCCGGGCCCCCGGGAACCATCCGCGCGAACAGGGGCGTCCGGCGAAGCAGCTCGGCGAACTGGCTCCGGCGCTCGAAGCGAGCGCGGCGCCTGCGGGCGAGCGCGCTGAACCGCCGGCACAGGAGGTCGAGGTCCAGCGGCTCGCCGCTGGTCGGGAAGATCGGGGGATCGAAGAGCACCAGGGCGCTCGCGTCGGCGCCGGGCGGATCGTGGTGCAGGATCGTGACCGCCGAAACCGAATGGAACACGCCGGTCCACGGCTTCGGCCCGAAGTGCCGGGCGATTCCAGCGAAGACGTATTCGTTGTCGGACGCGAAGGTGGCCACGTTGTGGGCCAGCGACGGGCTCGGTGGATTCCGACCGTGGTTGCGGAAGTCGTAGACGACGAGGTCGAAGCGGTCGGCGAGCCGCGACCAGAAGGGGTAGTAGAGATCGACCGCCAAGCCGTTGCCGTGGCTCAGGACCAACCGGGGCCCGTCTGCGTTACCGTGCCGGCGCAGGAGGATGCGCGTGCCGTCCGCCACGCTGACCTCGGCGCTCGCCAACGGCTCGGGCACCTCCCAGCGGCACATCAAGGGTCGGGCAAAGTCACCGCCCGCGTCGGCCCGGCGACGCCCGGTCGGGCCGCGGCACCGAGACGATTCAGCTCACTCTTCGTCCGCCTCGTCCGGCCCGGTGGCGGTGCGGGGAGCCGACGCGTACCTGCAGCGCGTCCCTCGAACGATTCGCGCCGGAGCAACATCGCGTACGGATGCCCGTCAGTGCCTGACGGCGGCCCCGTGTCCGTTCGGTTCGAGGAGCCGGTGGTCGTCGTCTGCAACTTCAACAACGCGGACACTGTAGAGTCCGGCCAGCCTCCGGTCGGGGACGCTGAACTCCAGCACGGGACTCGCGCGCACGTCGCCCGCGATCACGAACCGCCGCGGCCCCGGGCCTTCGCCGGAAACGAGATGACGGCTCGGCTCGTCTAAATCTTTGACCGGAGCTATGGCGCAATATCAATTGTCAACCCTGTGCGGTTTATCTCGCGGGTCGGCCAGCCAAGATCCAAGGGAATTCGGGCAGTTCGACTTAGCCGGTCGGACCAAGGGGTGGGCGTCCGATGGTTACGATCGACGCAACCCAGACTAACTTACGCCTCCCAATCCGATGGATGGTCGAGAAATCAGGCTTCTTCAACGAGTGTTTGTCGATGATTCCGCGCGGGCTCGCGCGTTCGGACGGGGCTTGGCCACTTCGGTCTCCAGGAGGCGCCCGGGCCCCCACCGCGCCGCCCGGGCATCGGAGACGGCTCGGCGGGCTTCCCTGGTGGCGCTATCCGCCCAGGTTGACGACCACGCCGACCATAGCGCGCTGAACGCGCGGTTCCCGGTGTCCTCCGGGTCGTCCTCGCTTCCGGGGCAATCGACGGAAGACCGAATGGGCTCCGGCTATCCAGAACGTAGAGACCGGAACCGACACCGTGGCCCTCGAAAAGCCATGTGTAAGTTCAGTCCAGTCTTGTCCGGTGGAGCAACCGGTCTCCTGCGGGGACGGGCGGGCGTGTCTACCGAAACACGGACAACAGGATGTCGTCCGATTCCGCCCCGTGCCGTTCCGCCAGCTCCTGGACCGACATCCCGGGTTGGTCGACGACGTAGCCATCTCGGGCGAGTCGCTCGACGAGGCCGCCAACCTCCATGCCGACGATCGGGGCGAGCAGGGCGACGGGAGCGTCCTCCATTCTGGCGACGATCAGGTCCTCCACTTCGCCCAGGTTCCGGACGGCCGAGGCCGTGATCAGCCCCGCGGCCGCCAGCCAAACGACCGAGAGGACGCCGATGGCGAGGCGCTGGGAGAAGTATCGCCTGAAGGCCCGCCAGTGGCTAAGCACGTGGAGGAGGACAGCTAGGGAGAACGCGATGCCCACCAGCTCGTGTGCGAACTTGAAGGGCCGCTCCGCGACGAAGAACATGAGCAGACCCGTGATCACTACAAAGATGCCGGCTGCCATAGTCGCAGGGGTCGACCACGGCCGCGTTTTCAGCTTCATCGACGCCGCCAGGGCGAAGCGTCGCTGGGTGGCAGGGGAGTTGGTCCAGCGGAAGCCACGTCGCGCATGACGTCCGTGATGGGATTCATCTCCGCATCTCCGAGCCGGACAGCGCACTGCGCACGAGCAGGCCCTCCACCTCCTCCATCGATTCCGGCAGCATCTCGGACCAGTTCCGCACGATGCTGCGAACGCTACCGCGCCGGTCCAACACCACGGCCGCCCGGTCGATCCCACCTCTGTCGATCCCCATTGAGCCTTCGGGTCCGCTCAGCGCCACGCGATCCAAGCCTTCGGCCCACGCTTGCCGGAAGGGAACCGCGAAGACGAAGGTGCTGCCCCCATGGTCGGTGGGGTCTGGAGTGAAATCGTACGAGAACAGCACGCGGCCCTGGTCGTCGAACCCGGAAACTCGATAGGGACCCGAGCTGCCCGGGAGTTTCAGCGGCGCATCCAACGCCAGGGGCGGTTCGAGGTGAAGATTCCCGTTGACGATGCCTCCCCACAGCACCAACGTCCGGGTCGTCGAGATGGAGGCTTGCGCGCCCCGCCCCGGCCGCGACAGGTGGTCGAGCGACTTCGCGAAGTAGTAGTCCGCTCACCCACGTCGGGTCACAGTAGGACATGTAGTCGAATATCCCGGGGGGCTTCAGGCCGGCCGCCCCCGCCGTCACGTCGTAACCCCATACGCCGATTGTCGCGTCCTCGTGCGGATAGTCCCAATCAGGACCACCGGCTCCGCAGCCGGGTGCGTGGCGAAGGTTTACATCGTGGCCGAGTTCGTGGGCGAAGGTCTCCCCGAATCGATCACCGCGGAAACTGCCTTCAAGCAAGTGCGAGATCGTCAGGGCCGTGTATGCGGGGATGTTGGCTGCGATGCCGCCGAACCCCCAACCGGGGCCCCTGAAGTTCGGGAACGACAACAGGCCGTGATAGTACTGGTCCGTGCCTCCGGCCTCGACGTGCCTGAGCAACTGGACCTCGTTCAGGATCCCGATGCCCCCTTCCTGCGTCGTGTCCGCGAACGTGATGTACGGTTCTCGGAGCGACATGTTCAGGGACGAGATGGGCAGGAACTTCCTGGTGAACCGCAACTGATCCTCGGAATCCCGCTCCACGAGATCCCGTGCGAACTCGGCCACGGTCTCGTTTGTCCCGGAGTTCTTGTGCCATCCGTACTGGATGGGCACGATCTTCACGTCGAGCGGCGCCACCTCCCGCACGACTGGAGTAAACGATCTGACCAGTTGGCTTGCCTGCGTCAGATTGGCGTCCGAATCGGGGGTCAGCCGGATCAACACCGTGCTTCCGGGACCAAGCTGTTCGCCCGGAATCCGCAAGTTGAACGAACTGTCCAGCCGGCCCTCTTCAACCTCCAGTCCTATGCCACCTTCCGGCGCGGTCATGCTTCCTTCCCATTGCCCCGGACCGGTGAAGACGGTCACATGGCCCTCGATTCCCCAACTGTTGACCACGTCGCTGGTCGCGAACACCCGCAGCAGAGCATCTCGTCCGGCGACTAGGGGCACCGTGCCATCAAGATTCTGGGCAGCCTGGGTGATGTACGCGGCAGCGATCTTGATGGTCGCTTCCCGCGGATTGGCGAGCGTGATCAGGGCACCAGTCCCGAACCTCAAACCCCGGTACCGGCAGCCGTCGCATTCGATTGTGGCCGCATCGATCCGGACTCCGGCACCGTCGCCCTGGATCGTCACGGTCTCCTCTGAACTCAGGGTGTCGCCGGCTTCGATACGCACCGTGCCCGACGATAGCGACGCGTTGCCCAGACCAGTGAGCGAGACGTCGATGCTGAATGGGGCGGCTTCGGGAGCGCCGACCCGCAACGTCGCCGGTCCCGGGGCGAGGGGATCGGAATTGTCATGACGCTCCGGCAGCAGGTCCACGGTGAACGGGCTGCCGGGGTTGCCGCCAAAGTATGCCCGGCGAAGCGAGGACCACCCTTCGAAGAAGCCTTCAGGAAGCTCAAGGATTCGATTGCGCTCCAGGTACATGTATTCGAGTGCCGACTGCTGGCCGAGGAATCCGCTAGGCAACTCCTCCAGTCTGTTGTCGCTGAAATCTACGGATTCAAGGCCGCGAGACGCATCGAACATCCCCTCGGGAAGCTCCGTGAGCCGATTGCCCCAAAAGGATACGTTCTCAAGTTCGGGGTGCGCGCCGAGGAATCCGGCTGGCAACTCGGTAAGCTCGTTGCCGTCGAAATACGCGGACTCCAACTTTCGCGATGCATCCAGGAAACCCTCGGGAAGCTCCGTGAGCCGGTTGCCCCAAAAGGATACGTTCGCAAGTTCGGGGTGCGCGCCGAGGAATCCAGCTGGCAACTCGGTTAGCCCGCCGCCGCCGAAATACGCGGACTCCAACTTTCGCGATGCGTCCAGGAAAACCCTCGGAAGCTCCGAGAGCCGGTTGCGCCAAAAGGATGCGTACTCAAGCTCGGTGTGGTCGCCGAGGAATCCGGCTGGCAACTCGGTTAGCTCGTTACCATCGAAGGACGCGGACTTCAACTTTCGCGATGCGTTCAGGAAGCCCTCGGGCAGTTCCGTGAGCCGGTTGCCCGAAAAGGATACTTCCTCAAGTTCGGGGTGCGCGCCGAGCAATCCGGCTGGCAACTCGGTTAGCCCGTTACCGGAGACGTAAATATTCTGTAGCTGCGTAAGGCTGTCGAACACGCCCTCGGGCAACTCCAGCAGTATGTTGCGGCTGAGATCAAGCCAGACGAGGCTGTCCAGCGGGTCTAACAAGTCGTCGGGAAGCTCGATCAGCCAGTTGTCTTGGAGATACAGGTCAGCGAGACCCGACAGCCCCTCGAAGTCACCGTCCTGTAGCGCGTGTATCTCCGGTCCGCCCGAGGAGTTCGCAGCTGTCTGGTCGGCGAAACCCACTTGCGAGGCCGGCCCGCATACGGATCGGATCATTTCCTCCTTGTGAGCGGGGATGTCGCGCCCGAACGATTCCCGGCATGCGTCCAGCGAGTTTATGGCTTTGCGCGGTCCCGCCAGGTCCAGGCTTGTGATCGAGGCCAGATCGGCGGATGTCACCGTCGCGCAATCAGCTTTCTCCACCTCCGCCATGATCGCGTCCCGCACCTGCGGGGTTCGGTCGCAGACGCCCGCGGAGGAAGTCGACCGCGCCAGAACCAGCGTTGCGCCCGACACCGAGCCTGCGCCGGCAGTGATCGTGGCCTTCCCGTTGCCTGCCGCCGTCACCAACCCGGTGGCATCCACAGTCGCCACCGTAGTGTCGCCGGAGCCCCAAGTCACCGTCGCCCCGGTCATCACCCGCCCGTTCTGGTCCATCACCTCCGCGGTGAGCTTCACGGTCGCGCCGAAGGCGTCCAACTCGACCGTGGCCGGGCCCACGGCAACCTCGGCCGGGACGCGCGCCGGAGGTGAGGTTGGCGCATCGACGTTCCCGCACCCGTTCGCTAACGCAACGGCGACGAACAAGGTGCACAGACGAATCATGGCTTCGGCTCGACTTAACGATCGGGTCGTCTTACGGTGGAGATGGTTATTATGCGGCTTGGAATCCGATGCGTGGCCGAGGAATCGGACCACTTCGGCGAGATTTCAGCGATGATACCTTCCTTCCCGGAAAAGGACGGACCAGTGACGGGCGCTAGCTCAGCTCAGCTCGGAGACGAGCCGCTCCAGCGCCTCGATCCAGCACGCCACGCGCCCGCCCAGCCGGACCGGCTTCGGGAAGCGGCCCTCGGCCGACCAGCGATCGTCCTGGAGCTCTCGGAGGCCGCCGCCACGGGGGTGGCGGAGCGCCCCCCGCAGGACCCACGGGAGGGTCTGCGAAGCGGAGATGGATTTGGGGCAACGAGAGCCGACCTGGCCCGGTGGCCGGTTGGGGAGTCGTCCGGCTGGCGTGGGCTGATCTCGGAAGCCGCGCAGGAATTGGGAAGCGGACCGGGGAAACCAGGGAGAAACGCGCGAAGCGCCCGCTCGGACGCATCACCGAGCAACGTGCGGACGAACGGCCTTAGAGTGGTTGCGTAGCGTCGTTCGCGGGCATGCGAGTGGCGGAGTGGCAGGAGGGCGTGCGTCGCCTCGCCGTGCATGCCACCGTCGAGCCCCCGCGCCGTTCGGCGGAGTTGCCCAACCTCGGGATCCCCCGACGCGCGTTCGAGTCCCGGTTACCCCGGACCCGCCTGGCAGACGGGCCCGCCGCCCCGAACGAGCGCTCCCGCCGCGCCGGGAAAGTCCGTGCAGAGGTGCCGTGCGAGCCCCGTAGCCGAAGAAGCCTTCCGGGAGCCTCAGGTCCGTGTCAGATCGGCGGACATGCTGATGTTGGGGCAATCGATGGTGGCAAGTACTGGTGTCCTTGCGGAAATCTCGATGTGTAGCGAGCCCCCGGAGAACCGGACCCTCGATTCTCCGGTGTAGCCGCAGTCGCCGCCCTCGACCAGAAAGCCTCCGGATACGTTAGCCGCCTGCATCCAGAGACCGGTCTCATCGATGGTGCCGGGCGTGGTGTCGATCGTTTCCGTGTCGCCTTCGATTGTGAACGATCCCGAAATGGTCACTTGATCGCCATCCTGTTCCACGATGATTCTCATGGACCCCGTCACCGTGACCGTCCCGATGCCGCCCGCCGTCACCTCGACGGTGAGCGGTCCGGTGTAGGTGCCCGCCACATCGGGAACCGACGGACCGGTCAAGCTGTCGCACGCCGCCACGGCGGCGAGGGCGAAGGCGGAAAGCAGAGCGAAGGTGCGCAAGCCCCCGTGCCGGGTTCTCGTGACCGTCCGACGGTCTAAGCCGAGGGCGCGCACTGGTCCATGATTCGCTGTGCATGTTGCGCTGCCTCGTCGCTTGGTTTGCCGAGCCCACCGCCGAAACCGAGGGTTATCCCTCCGCTCGAACTGCTACTCGACTCAGTTATTGCTGCCGCCGTGATCGACAACTCCCGTACGCCCGCGTCATTCTCGGAGACCTCCACTTCCAGTTGTTGGTCCTTGCCGAACAACCCGGCGTCTTTGACCGCCCTGAGAGCAAAGGCATCTTCGGATGCTACGAGGTCGTCCTCGATCTCATAGTCCAAGTCTTCAAGCAAGGACCGGACGCACGTCAACGAGGAGGCGGGGGTTGCAGGGTTCGTTATGATGAGCGGCGAACCCAGGCAGGCGGTGAGCGTAAGCGCCAGCAGCATCGGCGGGATGATCCTTTTCGTCATTTCGAGCTCCTCTCCTACTAAGTGAAGGATGGCGACCTGAGCTGGTGGCCGTCGTTGAGCGCCTGAAGCCATCCGGGATTCCACCCTACCGCCCACCCGCGTCGTAGACGAAGACCTTGCCGCCACCGAAGAAACCGCTGTCGACCACATAGAACCGGCCATTGGCGTACGTGATGTCTTCCGCCTCACGGTTGTCGTTGTTGAGGTCGAAGTCGTAGGCGGAGACCCGCGCTGCTCCCGAGGTTGATCCCGTGGTGATGTAGGCGTAGACCTTGTCGTCGGACTCATCAACCACATAGAAGCGGTCGCGGGCGTATTGGATCCCGCCTGAGGGGAAGGTGGTCAGGCTGAAATCGAAGGCTGCGGCCCGCTCTCCCGAGGCGGTGTAGGCGTAGACCTTGTCGTCGATATAGTCGGCCACATAGAAGCGGTCATTGGCGTACGTAAGACCCCGCGAGTTCGCGTTGTCGGCGTCAAGGTCGAAGTCGTAGGCTGCGGCCCGCTCTCCCGAGGCGGTGTAGGCGTAGACCTTCTTCCACAACTCATCGAGCACGTAAAAGCGGTCGTTGGCGTACGTGATCGCAGCCGCGATGCTAGTGTCGACCAGGTCGAAGTCGTAGTCGTAGGCGCGCGCGCCCAAGGCGGTGTAGGCGTACGCCTTGTCGGCTCTCCAATCGGTCACATAGAAGCGGTCATCGACGTACGTGATCCCGTTCGGGTTGTCGTTGACGGGATCCAGAAAGAAGTAGTCGAAGCCCTCAGCCTCCTCCAAAATCAACGAGTAGGGCCCCGTCGTGGAGCTTGTGAATCCGAATCCCTCGTCCACCTTCAGGTAGTACGTGCCCGCGTTCAGACCCGGGTTGATGTGGAAGTTAAGGCCCTCACCGGTGCAACAGTCCGACTCGATGTAACGGCCGTTTCCGTCGTACAGTGTCCCGTCGACGTCGATGTCGCTCCGCGTGAACGCACGCAACGGGAAGCCGTCACGCGGGATCGTGATCGAGAAGAAGTCCTCGTCCCCATCCGTCATAACGGCCCATACAGTATCGCCGATGGCCACGGGGGCGGCTGTCTGGATCGAGTCGCCGTAATCGGCCGTGACGGTGAACGGCGTTGTAGCGGTCAGCCCTTCGGGATCGGTGGCCGTCACTGTCCCGTCCGCCGTCCCGTCCGCCACTCCCACCAGCGACATCGTGCTGGCCGACACTGACACCGACACGACCCCGGCCGGCGACGATACGGCGGCGTAAGTGAGCGCATCTTCATCGGGATCCCGGAAGAACTCAGCCACATCCAATAGCACCGTCTGGCCGACCGTCAGGCTCTGGGCAGGGATCGTCCCGACAGTCTCTGGTGCCCGGTTCGGCGTCTCGACGGTGACTGGGAAGGTCTGCTCCGCCGTGAGCCGGTGCGGATCGGCAGCTGTCACCGTCACAGTCGTGTTTCCTTCCGCAACGCCGACCAACGTGAGCGTGCTGCCGGAGACGGAGACCGAGACCACACCGGCCGCACCGGAGGCCGCCGTGTACGTGAGCGCGTCCCCGTCGGGATCGCTGAAGGCCGAGGCGACGTTCACCGTCACGGACTCGCCGACCAAGACGGTCTGCGCGGGGATCGACCCCTGCGCGACCGGCGCGCGATTAGGCGGTGGCGGCTCGGGCGCGGTCCCGCCGTCTCCGCAACCTATGGCCAGGAGCGTGGCCAGCGCGACGATGGCCGATCTCAGGTTGAGAGCATGAGTGAAGTTCGCATACAGTGGCATTGGTTCCTTTGGGCTAGGGTGTCAACGTGCTCTCGCCGCAACTGGGGGCGGGGTTGCGGGAGGTCTGCGCTGCGGGCCGAATCGGCCTCCTAAAAGCGGAGCGCGATCCCGGCGGCGAGCCCCCCGTGCGGGGTGGGATGAAGGCTGAGGCTCGCGTTGCCGGAGGAAAGGGATCGGTTGTGAGCGTTGGCCGTCCGGACGGCCGATACGATTCCCCAGACCGTGCCGCCGACCCCCGCAGCCAAACCGATCCACGCCTGCGTCGATTTCTCTTCCGGGATGAAGCCGGTTTCATCAGCGGCCGCGGCCACGGTCACGACGCCGCCTACGCGCAGGATGGCCGGCAGAATGCCGCGCTTGGCGTTTCCGGCGTACCCGTTACCGAGGATGGGGAGCACAAGCTCGAGGCCGGCGGCGACGAATGGACTCTTCCTTTCCTGAGCCTGAGGGAGTAGCGGGTGAACGCAGCAAATGGACCCCGCCGCCGGATAGAGTGTGGCCGCGGCAACTCCGCTGAAGCGCGCGGAGGGGTCGGGAGTTACTTGCGCGAGTCCAGCGACGGGCGTCCCGAGTAGAACCGCGAGCGCCGCAAGGGCTGTTGCGGCCGTTCGCAAGAGGCACCACGGCGTCGCGAATGTAACGTCGGGGGTTCTCATCGTTCGTTCTCCTTGTCGTTGAGTGGGCCAATCTGGCGTGTGAGTCTTGGTCGATGGTCGTGGGTTCTGTGAGAGGCCTATCGGGAAGCGCGTCGAAGCGTCAGGCCGAGGGGCCAGGGTCGGCATCTTCGCGGTGCGGCCGTTCCGATCTCACTATCGCGGGAATGTGATGCGGCCTGCGGACACGAGGTAAGAATGCGGCGGAATTTCTATAAGTTGTTGAACGACAACGAGATATAGTGTTACCCGGCATGTAAAGTTTCCCTGAAATCGGCATG
>CAZTOF010000255.1:0-1936 GCA_964615515.1 uncultured Gemmatimonadaceae bacterium | reverse complement strand
TTGTATCAGTATCGCGGCGTCTCGAAGTATCATTTCCCCATGTATCTGAAAGAAATTGAGTATCGCTTTAATCACCGCCAGGAGAATGTATTCAAACAGTTTCTCAAGATCTATTTTGGTTACGTTTCGCCCTAATTACCTCGTTTTATCTTGGCTGTCCCCTCCGATTCGCCACGCGAGAGGGAACGGGATGACGGGAGGGCTCGCAGAACCAGGAAGCCACACGAGGATGGGGGACAGCCACCCAAGCGAGGCCTGAGAGCATGAAACCGAACGACCGTTGAGCGACTGGCGACCCGTGTCAACGGCTACCGTAATGCGATCCACAGAAGGATGACATGATGACGAGGTTGAACAACATCGGGAGGCTGGGGGGGGACGGACTGGCGAAAAAAGGTTGCCCCGCACTTGACAAACGGCGCGGGGGGCTTTTCATAATCTTGCCGAGCCGAGCCGAGCCGAGCCGAGCCGAGCCGAGCCGAGCCGAGCCGAGCCGAGCCGAGCCGAGCCGGGCGCTGCTTGCCGCGCCGCTGCTGGCGCTGTTCCTCGCGGGTCTCGTCCCGGAGGCCGTGGCGGAGGTCCAGGTCAATTGTCCCGGTCCGCGCACCGGGGACAAGTACATCGCAAGCGAAGACCATACCTATGGATTGGGATGCCTCGATGTGATCGTGTCGGCGGCCTCGGCCGCCGAGGGCGATTCCGGCACGGCGAGCTACTATTTCGCGGTTCGGTCCTTGATCGCCCCCGGTCTGAAGCACCGGCCTCACGCCGAATACTTCGAGTACGACGTTTCACTGGGCGGCACGGCGACGAAAGGGGAAGACTACGAATTCTGGGTCGGAAACCCCGCGCTCAGTGGGAAGAAGGCCCCGAAGAATTTTCAGGGCCTTCTCTTCGACTCCTCGACAACGACCGAAGGCGCGGGCGATCAGGGTGTCGGGGAAGCGTACTACATCCGGGTCATGGGTGACGACGCGCTCGAACCTGACGAGACGATAACCTTCACGATCACCTACCGCGAGCCCAACTTTGGGGGGCAGGCCGACTACCAGATAGGCAAGGCCTCCGCCACCTTCACGATCCGCGACGACGACACGCCGGTGGTGAGCATTGCAGGCGGCGCGGTGACCGAGGGCGGCAATGCGAGTTTCACGCTGACGGCGAGTCCGGCTCCCACAAGCCTGATTTTGGTCGCCATCGACGTGGCTCAGTCCGGCAGCTTCTTCGCGCACGGCCATATCGGCAGACGGATCGTGGGCATCGGCACCGGCGGCACGGCGACGTACGCGGTGGCAAATGTGGGCGACGAGCCGAACGGCTCGGTCAAGGTGACGCTCGCCGCAGGGCAGGGCTACGCGGTGCACTCCAGCGACAATGCGGCCTCGGTGACGGTCAATGACGACGGCGGCGCGGGCCAGACCTCGCTGCCGGGCACGGCGACGACGACGCCGTCCACCTGCGTGGCGCCGTCCTCGGGCGATCACTGGAACCCGGTCAGGGGCAAGCCCGTGACGGGCGGCGTCGGGAAGGTCCGGAAGCGGATCAAGGCGACGTTCGAGGGGACGGACACGCTGACCCGGACCGGCGTCTGCGAGATAGCGCGGCAGAACGTGACGGACAGGCTGTTCGGGAGTTCCGGGCCGTGGTGCGGCCCGAAGGGGCACACCACGAACTGGGAGGCGGCCTACACCGAGCTCGACCGGTTGGAGACCTGCCGGGCGGCACCCGCGGCCACCGCGGTCACGCTGACGGCGGGGAGCGCGGTGACGGAGGGGACGGACGCGGTGTTCACGGTGAGCCGCACGGGGGCGACGACCTCGGCGCTGACGGTGGACCTGTCGGTGGCCGAGGCGGCGAACGGCGACTTCGTGGCCTCGGACGACGAGGGCGCGAAGAGCGTGACCATTCCCGCCGGCAGCAGCTCGGCGGACTATTC
>CAZTOF010000254.1:0-2877 GCA_964615515.1 uncultured Gemmatimonadaceae bacterium | reverse complement strand
CAGTACCGGATTTCGGCCGGGGGGCTGGACGCCGGCGATCACAAGACGGCGATCGAGGTCACGCTGGACGGCGTCGCCGATCCCTTCGAGATCCCGGTATCCCTGGTATCGCTGCTGCCGAGTCACCTGGAGGTGGATCGTCCCCCCGTACCGCGCGTGAAGGTGCTGGTCGGCAGCACCGGGCTCAAGCCCGATTCGGTCAGGGTGTCGTTCTCCGGTCCGAGGCGGAACACGAAGTGGAGGGCGAGCCACACCGGCGGGGACTGGCTGGAGCTCGGACGGTCGTCGGGCGAGGGCGCCGGAGCCGTCACCTGGACGGTGGATCCGACAGGGTTGGACGTGGGCCTCTACGTCGACACCATCGTGGTCGAGGCCGACTACGCCTCGGGCAGCCCGGCGGAGTTCGTCGACACATTCGCCGTGCAGGCCCCCCTGGACATTGAAGAGATGCGCGAGACCCGGGGATTCGCGGTGCACGGGTGGACCCTGGACCCGAGCGACTCGGCGGGTTCCGGCGTCTTCGGGTTCGGCGAGGATTCCGCGGTCTGGACGGCGGAAGCCTCGGATCCCGGGTACCTGGTGGTCGAGCGGGAGGAGGGAGGCTACCTCGACAACATCGTCTGGAGGCGCGAAACGGGGGATCTCGCGGTCGGCTTCCACGAGGACACCATCACGATTCGGGTCAGGGGCCGGCCCCACCTGGTGGGCTTGATCGTGGACAGGGTCCTGGTCGTGGAGGCGATCGACGTAAGGGACGCCGTGTATCACCTCCTTGGGGTGGACCGGCTGAGTGACCGGCAGCTCGACATGCTCAGGTGGTTCGGGAACCGGGACGGGATCCTCGACGCCGGAGACGTGCTCAGGTGGCTCGACTACTGCGCCGGCGGGGGAGCCGGCTGCGGCTCCGGCAACGACACGGGGCGTTCGCTTGGGAAACCCGGGATCGGGGCGGAAGGCCCAAGGAGGGAACGATGAAACGGGCAGCGTTGCTCTTGATCGCCATCGCCGTCGTGGCGGTGGCCTACTCCTGCGAGGGGCCGGAACCGGTGAACCGGCCGCCGCAGGTCGCCAGTCCCATTCCCGGGCAGGAGGTGCAGGCCACCGACACGGTGCGGGTGGACCTCTCGTCGCACTTCCACGATGCCGATGGCGACCCCTTGACCTACAGTGCGGTTTCCTACACCCGGCCCGTGGCGACCGTGTCGGTGAACGGGGCCACGCTCACGATCGCGGGGGTGAAGCGGGGCGGGGCGTCGGTATTGGTCAACGCCATCGATCCCGACGGCCTCAAGGTCAGCCAGACGTTTGAGGTTACGGTGGTCGGCAAGCCGGGTTTCCTCCGCGTGGAACTGAACTACGACGAGCCGGACATCGGGGCGGTGGTGCTGAAGGTCGAGGGTCCGTCCATGGACTCGGTGCGGGCCGGGGAGTCGGGGCTCGAGGCGTACCATGTCCTGGAGCCGGGTGAAATGCGGGCATTCGTGGCGGGGACCATTGCGGACGGAGCCACGGTGCTGCGCTTCTGGAGCGAGGACATGACGTCTCCGGGAGAATACGGCGGCACGCTCGAGCAGGCCGCCGGGAAGGACTATCGGCAGCGCCCGGTGGGGGCGGGGGGAGTGGTGATCGCGAGATAGCGGCGTAGCAGCCCGTCGAAAGACCCCTTATCCACGGACTGACGGCAGCCCGTGGACAATGGCCGGCCCGGCGCCCCGCCTCTTTCGGTGCTCGCGGGCGTTTATCGACGGACTTCTGGCGGCGGGCCTTGCCAATGCCACTGCCATGTGTCCCTGCCATGTAATCCCCGCCATGTAATGCCCACTTTCCAGTATGTAATGTGGAGTGTACATTTGGGACCTCGCAGGGCTCCACCCTCGCGTTTTCCACCCACGGACTCCCGGAGGACCCGGCAGATGTTCACACGACGCGACTGGCTTCGCTCCACCGCCGCCGCGGGAGCGGCGCTCTCCCTCCACCCCCGCATCCTCCGCGCCCTTCGCGGCCAGGAACTCATCACGCGGGCCGTACCGTCATCCGGCGAGGAGCTGCCGATCATCGGCCTGGGCAGCTCGGCCACCTTCCGCCGCGTCGCCGGCACCGAAGACGTCTCCGCACTGCGGGAAGTCCTGAACACCTTCACCGACAACGGCGCCCGGGTCTTCGACACGGCTCCCAGCTACGGCGCCTCCGAAGAGGTGTCGGGCAGGATCGCCGCCGAGCTGGGCGTCTCGGACAGGATCTTCTGGGCCACCAAGGTCAACGTGGCGCGCCGCGGCGGCCCGGCCGATCCGGATGCGGCCCGCGCCCAGATCGAACGTTCCTTCGGGTACTTCGGCGTCGACGTCATCGACCTGATCCAGGTGCACAACCTGGGCGACCCGCCCACCCAGGTGGGAATCCTGCAGGAGCTGAAGGCCGAGGGACGGATCCGGTACCTGGGGATCACCAGCACCCGCAAGACGCAGTACGAGGCGCTGGCGAAGGCCATGGTGGACTACCCGCTCGACTTCATCGGCATCGACTACGCGGCGAACAACACGAGCGCCGCCGACGAGATCCTACCGCTGGCCATGGACCAGGGGATCGGCGTGCTGGTCTACGTCCCCTTCGGCCGCAACCTGTTCACCCGCGCGTCGGGCCAGGAGCTCCCCGAATGGGCCGCCGAGTTCGGCGCCGGCACCTGGGCCCAGTTCTTCCTCAAGTTCGCCGCCGCGCACCCCGCCGTCACCTGCGTGACCCCGGCCACGAGCAAGGCCGCGCACATGCTGGACAACATCGGCGCCGCCATGGGCAGGCGCCCCGACCAGGATGAGCAGGCGCGCAGCCTGGAGGTGGTGAGCGCCCGGCCGCCGCGGCGGCCCCGGCAGCAGCGCGCGC
>CAZTOF010000253.1:0-1687 GCA_964615515.1 uncultured Gemmatimonadaceae bacterium | reverse complement strand
GTTTATTGAGGGATAGTCCGTGGAAACGAAAGCGAATCCGGGCAAAGAGAGGGGGCGTATCCGGTGGCTCGGCCAAGGCGTGGACACAGTCATGGAGGCGCGGTGCGGCCGTTGATTCCGTGCGCGGCGACCGTTCTGCTGGTGTTGTCGGCGTGGTCCGGCGACGCGGCGGGCCAGAGCCTCACGGGTGGAATGGGGGCCATGGAGGCACAGAACCGGCGGGCCCACCTCTACGACTACACCTTCCTGACGACCCCCGCCCACGTCCGGCGCTTCGTCGACCTCGGACTGCTGGTCGAACTCAAGGGGAACCGCGACTACCGGCTCGACAACGAGGTCTCGTTCCCGTACGCGCGCGAGGAGGTGAAGACCTTCATCGAGCGTCTGGGGCGCCAGTACCGGGCCGCCTGCGGGGAGCAGCTCGTCGTCACCAGCCTGACCCGGCCCCTGAACCGCCAGCCCCGCAATTCCTCGTCGCTCTCCGTGCACCCGACGGGCATGGCGGTCGACCTGCGGCGGAGCAACAAGCGCGCCTGCCGCCGGTGGATCGAGGACGTGCTGCTGCACCTGGAGAGGATCGGGACGGCGGAGGCCACATACGAGCGGCGGCCCCCCCACTACCACGTCGCCGTGTACACCCAGGAATACGCCCGGTACGTTGCCGCTCGCCAGGCCGCCGACAGGGTGGCGGCCGCGGCGGAACGGGTGATCGAGGCGCAGGCGGGGGCGCAGGAGCACGGCGCCTCGGGGCCGGCGGTCGTCAGGTACCAGGTCCGCTCCGGGGACACGCTCTGGGGGATCGCGCGGGCCTACGGCACGACGGTGACCAGGATCAAGTCGACCAACAAGCTCGGCAGCAGCCGCATCTACGCGGGCCAGCTGCTGGAAGTGCCGGTCAGCTCGCGGTAGCCGCCGGCCCCGGGTCCGCCATGATCGAGCATGGGCGGCCTCCGGGCCCCCACACGCTGCGCCGCATCGAGCGCATGACCGTCTCGGTGGTCATTCCGGCCTACAACGAGGTTGCGACCGCCGAGCAGCTGCTCGGGCGCGTGGCCGAGGTGCCGATGAAGAAGGAGGTGATCGTCGTCGACGACGGCTCCACCGACGGGACGCGGCCGCTGCTGGCGGAGCTCGAGGAGCGCGGCCTGATCGACACGCTCCTGCTCCACGAGCGCAACCGGGGGAAGGGGGCGGCGCTCAGAACCGGGTTCCGGCACGCCACAGGTGACGTGGTGGTGGTCCAGGACGCCGACCTGGAGTACGACCCGGGCGCGATCCCCACGCTGCTTGGCCCCATCGCCGACGGCAGGGCCGACGCGGTGTACGGATCGCGCTTCATGGGCGGTCCCCGGCGCGTCCTCTTCTTCTGGCACACGCTGGGCAACCGCTTTCTCACGCTCCTGAGCAACGCCTTCACCAATCTCAACCTGACGGACATGGAGACCTGCCAGAAGGTGATCCGCACCGAGCTGCTCCAGTCGCTGCCGCTGACGGTGGACCGCTTCGGGATCGAACCCGAGATCACGGCGCGGCTCGCCCAGGCGGGGGCGCGCATCTACGAGCTGCCGATCAGCTACGACGGGCGTTCGTACGCGGAGGGGAAGAAGATCGGCTGGAAGGACGGGGTGGCGGCGATCTGGTTCATCGTGCGGTGCAATCTGCTGGGGCCGAAGGCGCGGCCGTGGCG
>CAZTOF010000252.1:0-2906 GCA_964615515.1 uncultured Gemmatimonadaceae bacterium | reverse complement strand
GCCTTTCGGGTTGCCGGCCCCTTTCACACCCACTGAATCGGAGTCGTGAATGCCCGCATCAATCCGGCTTCGGCGTAACGGACCGCCGGACGCCGAAGGCCATCCGTCGGGGATTGCCGCCGGCCCGGCCCGTTGCCTGGTGATCGCCGCCGTCCTGACAGCGCTGTACCTACCGGATGCCACGAACGGCTTGCGCGCCCAGAATCCCGGCTACACGCCGGAGCGTTACTATCGCCTGGTCGGCGTTGGAGACGTCGCCGTAGCGCCCGATGGCGCCCATGTGGCATTCACGGTCACGAAGGTGGTGGAGGAGAAGAACCGGCGTCGGCGCGAGATCTGGCTGCAGCCATTGACAGGTGGCCGCCCGGTCGGGGCCCCCTTCGCCTTGACCAGCTCCGCCGAGGATTCGAGCGGTCCGCGCTGGTCTCCCGACGGGTCGTTGCTCGCCTTCACGTCCTCGCGCGGCGACGACCCCAACACGGTCTGGTTCATCCGTGTAAGGGGGCCGGGCGGCGAGGCCTTTCATATCGAGGGGGTTGACGCGGCCCCGGTCTGGTCTCCCGACGGGTCCCGGATCGCCTACGTGAAGGCGCCGGACGAGGCCGGGTCCGCCGAGGACGGCGCGGACGCGCCGCAGCGGCGTGAAGGGTGGATCGCACCGGACGCGGTGACGCGGACCCTCGACGCCGACCGGTTCGATGGCCGGGTCGTCACCTCCATGCGCTACAAGCGGGACGGACGACTTTCGCTGCAGCCCCACTACCTGACGCGCGAAAAACGGCAGCTCATGGTGGTGGATGCGGCCGGCGGCACGCCCCGGCAGCTGACCCGCGTGTCCTTCGACGTGGGAACCCCGGTCTGGTCGCGCGATGGAGGAGTGATCTTCTTCACCGGGGACGAACGCGAAGACGACGAACTCGACACCGAAAACTCGGGGGACATCTGGGCGGTCGATACCCGGGGAGGCACCGTGCGCCGACTCACCTCCAACCCGGGCACCGAGAGCGCGCCGGCCGTGTCTCCGGACGGTCGCCACATGGCCTTCCTCTCCACGCCCGCGAGGGGCAGCCAGACCGACCTCCTCGTTGCGGAACTGGGAGCGGACGGTCACTTCCGGGGCGCCCCCGTCAACCTGACCGCCGATTGGGATCTGCGTCCCGGTGCGCCCGGCTGGACCGCCGACGGCGCGGCGGTCCGTTTCCGGGCGGGGATCGGCGGAGACAGCCACCTGTTCCGCGTGGCCCCAGGTGGGATCGTGCGGCAGGTGACCGGCGGCGCTCGCAGGCTGTCCTCCTTTTCCTTCTCCGACGCCGGAGACATCATGGCGTTCACGGCAACCGACGCCGTCACCCCCGCCGAGGTGTACGTGGGGGCGCCCGACGGCACCAGCGAACAGAAGGTCACCGGCTTCAACGACGGCTGGCTGTCCGATGTGACGCTGATGCCCGCGGAGCAGCTCACCTGGACGGCCGAGGACGGGACCGCGGTCGAGGGATGGGTCGTGAAGCCCGTCGGCTACCGCCCGGGCGGGTCCTATCCGATGGTACTGAAGATCCACGGTGGCCCCCACTCGGCCTACGGGAACACCTTCTTTCCCACCTTTCACGTCCTCTCCGCGGCCGGTTTCTTCGTGCTCTACACCAACCCGCGGGGGTCCTCCGGGTACGGGCACGACTTCCAGTACGCGACCCGGGGAGAATGGGGCATCGTGGACCGGGAGGACTACCTGGCCGGCGTCGAGAAGGCGCTTGCGGCGTACCCGGAGATCGACGCGAACCGGCTGGGCGTGTCGGGGGGCAGCTACGGCGGCTTCATGACCAACTGGCTGACCGCGACGACCGATCGCTTCCACGCGGCCGTGACCTCGCGCTCGATCGTCAACTGGGAGAGCTGGTGGGGCACCTCGGATGCTCAGCTTCTCACCGAGTACGAGTTCTACGGGCCGCCGTGGGAGCAGCGGGACCTCTACCGCCGTCTCTCCCCGATCTCCTACGTCGAGAACGTCACCGCTCCCACCCTGATCATTCACAGCGAGAACGACTACCGAACCCCGATCGGGGACGGTGAACAGTGGTTCATGTCGCTGAAGAAGCTGGACGTGCCCGTGGAGATGGTGCGATACCCCCGGTCGTCGCACGGCCTGTCCCGGACCGGCGAACCGTGGCTGCTCGTGGACCGAATGGAGCGAATCCGGAGCTGGTTCGTTCATTTCCTTGTCGAGAACCCGCCCCGGAGGCGCACCGAGACGGGTGCGGGCAGGTGAGCGAAGCGGTCCGGGCCGCGGCCTGCCGTCCCCCGGTGAGCGGCGGCCCGGACGGCGGCGGCCCGCTCCCACCGATCCCGCACGGTGGCCGGCGCGACCGGCTCTTCGAGTGTCTCGGAGACGGGGCGATGGTGCTTCCGGCAGCCCCGGTACGCTTCAGGAGCGGAGACTCCGAGTACCGTTATCGCGCCGACTCGGAGCTGCTGTACCTGACCGGGTGGGACCTCCCCGACGGCATCGCCCTCTTCAGGGGGTTCGCGGACGAGGACCGCTTCGTGCTGTTCGTGCCGGAACGGGACCCGGCAAGGGAGCTCTGGACGGGGTCCCTGCGCGACCTGGATGAAGCGAAGGCGGCCTTCGGTGCCGACAGGGTCTTTCCCCTCGGGGACTTTTCCACGCGCGCGTCCGGGTTGCTGGCCGGGGGAGACGGGATCTGGTACCGGCTCGGTGCGAGCGCGGCGTGCGACCGGGTGGTCCGGGAAGCTCTCCGCGCCGGACGGAGCCGCAGGCCGCGGGACGGAGTCGGGCCGTGGCGGCTCGTGGACCCCGGTGACATTCTGGACGGGTTGCGCCTGCGCAAGGACGCCGCCGAAATCGCTCGCATGCGGCGGGCCGCCGACATCACCGTGGCCGCCTTCCGGGA
>CAZTOF010000251.1:0-1918 GCA_964615515.1 uncultured Gemmatimonadaceae bacterium | reverse complement strand
GGAAAGGGTCGTTGCCGTGAACATCTTCAACGAGACGATCACCCTGCGGGGCGAGGAGGGGGAGGTGCGCGTGGCGACGGTCGCCGACCTCAAGCGGGAGATGAAGGCCCGGGACGCGAACTGACCCACATGTCCATTTCTCCGCCCGGCCCGCCGCCGCCGGGCTTCCACGTAGCTGTCGTCTTCGTACATGGGGCAGCACATCAGGCGGCCGCAGCATCCCGAGATCTGGGCCGGGTTGAGCGACAGCGACTGGTCCTTGGCGAGTTGGAGACTGACCGGCTTGAGTTCGGGGAGCCAGGTCGAGCAGCAGAGCTCGCGGCCGCACCGCCCCACCCCACCCAGCAGCGCGGCCTCGTCCCTCACGCCGATCTGTTTGAGTTCGATGCGGGTGCGGAACGAGCGCGCCAGGTCGCGCACCAGCGCGCGAAAGTCCACCCGTTTCTCGGCGGTGAAATAGATGATCAGCTTCTTGCGGTCGAACTGCCACTCCGTCTCGGTGACCTTCATCTTGAGCCCGTGGCGGGCCACCTGCCTGCGCGTCTCGCGGCGTGCGCGGCGCTCGTCATCGACCTTGTAGCGGGCGCGGCGCACCTCCTCGGAATCGGCGCGGCGCAGCACCCGCATGGTCGGCGCGGGCGTGGCGCACCCCCCCGACGAGGAACACTTGCGTTCGGCGATGCTGCCCAGGGCCGTGACCTGCCCGAAGTCCTCGCCCCGGTCGGCCTGCACGATCACCCGGTCCCCCGGGGTCAGGTCGAGCCCTCCGGTGTTGAAGTAGCCCCGGCGCGTCCCCTTGAACCGCACCTCGGCGAAGCCGGACATCAACTCCCCTCGATCCAGGTGCCGAGGGCCTCGTACTTGGCCCAGCGCCTGGCGAGGAGCAGGTCGGGATCCGTGTCCACGAGCTCGGCCAGGTGACGGGTGATGGCTTCCGCGACCACCGCCATGGCCGACTTCGGATCGGCGTGGGCGCCCCCGGGAGGCTCGGCGACGACCTCGTCGGCGACACCCAGGTCGAACAGGTTCGACGACGTGAGGCGAAGGGCGCTCGCGGCCTTCTCGCGCTCGTCGGCGGAGCGCCACAGGATCGCCGCGCAGCCCTCCGGCGAAATGACCGAGTAGATCGCGTGCTCGAGGAGCAGGATCCGGTCGGTGACCCCCAGCGCCAGCGCCCCGCCGGAACCGCCCTCGCCGATCACGACGCAGACGGTCGGCGTGCGCAGGCGGGCCATCTCGCGCAGGTTCGTGGCGATCGCCTCGGCCTGCCCCCGCTCTTCGGCACCGAATCCGGGGTAGGCGCCCGGCGTGTCGATCAGCGTCACCACGGGCCGCCCGAACTTCTCGGCCATCCTCATCAGCCGGAGCGCCTTGCGGTATCCCTCGGGATGGGGCATCCCGAAGTTGCGGCGCAGGTTCTCCTTCATGTCGCGGCCCTTCTGGTGGCCGATCACCATGACCGACCTGCCCTCGAGCCGCGCCCACCCGCCAACGACCGCCTCGTCGTTGCGGTAGCGCCGGTCGCCCTTCAGTTCGAACCAGTCGGTGAAGATGCCGTCGATGTAGTCGAGGGTGTACGGGCGGCGCGGATGCCGGGCCACCTGCACCTGCTCCATCGGGGTGAGGTTGCGGTAGGTCTCGTCGCGCAGGACATCGAGCTTGGCGGTGAGGACCCGCACCTCGTCCGCCACGTCCAGACCCCGTTTGGCCGCAGTCTCCCGCAGACGGGAGATCTGTCCCTCTATCTCGACGATGTCCCGCTCGAAGGCGAAATGCGTTGAAGCCGACACTTCGTATGTGCTCCTTGCGTGGATCCTGTAGTAGTTTTCGCAGCGTCTCCGGGCGTTCCGCGCGGCCCTCGGCCGGGGAAGCCGGGGACGAAGCAGCAGATAAGGTACAGGGGGCGCTCGGTTTCGCG
>CAZTOF010000250.1:0-2453 GCA_964615515.1 uncultured Gemmatimonadaceae bacterium | reverse complement strand
ATGTATACCATACATGACAAAAAGTAATGTTTCCTTTACATCGTGAACAGGTAAAGCGAAGCGATCCAGCGCGGATGCATCGCCGCTCGAATGCCGCGGGGGTCTTTCCACGGGCTGCTACCCGCTCCGCGTGAAGCTGTTGGGGTCGACCGGCACGCCGGGTCCCATCGTGCTGGACACCGAGACGCTCTTCACGTAGGTGCCCTTCGCGGCGGCCGGTTTGGCCCGCAGCACCGAGGACATGAACGCGCTCAGGTTCTCGGCGAGGAGTTCGACGTCGAACGACACCCGCCCGATGGGGGCGTGAAGGTTGCCGGTCTTGTCCACACGGTACTCGATCTTGCCCGCCTTGATCTCGCCGACCGCGCGGCCCACGTCGAAGGTCACCGTACCCGCCTTCGGGGTCGGCATGAGGCCGCGGGGACCCAGGATCCTGCCCAGCGGCCCGACCATCCGCATCAGGTCGGGCGTCGCCACGCAGACATCGAAGTCCAGCCATCCCCCCTTGATCCGGTCCACGTACTCGGTGCCGATGTAGTCGGCGCCGGCCTCCTCGGCCTCGGCCTCCTTGTCGCCCTGGCAGATGGCCAGCACTCTGGGCGACTTGCCGGTGCCGTGCGGGAGCACGACGGTGCCGCGCACCACCTGGTCGGCCCTTCTCGGGTCCACGCCCAGGTGCGTCGCGACGTCGATGCTCTCGTCGAAGCTCGCGAAGGCCATCTCCCTGACCTTTCCGAGCGCCTCGCCCGGCGTATGCCTGACGAGCCTGTCGTACGACTCGCGGGCATCGTTGTATTTCCTGCTGCGTTTTGGCACACCTACCTCCGTCAGGCCGTTAGCTCCCCGTCCACCTCGATACCCATGGACCGCGCCGTCCCCTTGATCATCCTCATGGCCGACACGATGTCCTCGCTGTTCAGGTCCTCCATCTTGGCCTCCGCGATCTCCCGCACCTGGGCCACCGACAGCGTGGCCACCTTGTCGAGGTGAGGCTCGGACGACCCCTTGTCCAGACCCAGAGCCCGCTTGATCAGGAAGGAGGCCGGAGGGGTCCTGGTGATGAAGGTGAAGGAGCGGTCCGCGTAGACCGTGATCTCGACGGGGATCAGCGTCCCCGCCTGCTGCTGGGTCCTCGAATTGAACTGCTTGCAGAAGTCCATGATGTTCACGCCGTGCTGACCCAGGGCCGGCCCCACCGGGGGTGCCGGATTCGCCTGCCCGGCGACGATCTGCAGCTTGATGAACCCGAGGACTCTCTTCCTTGTAGCCTTGGCCATTCCGTTGTCGACTCCCGCGGGCTGCTAGAAGCCCCGTAGCTGGGTGAAGTCCAATTCCACCGAAGTCGGACGGCCGAAGAGAGAGACCTCGACCTTGACCTTGCCCTTTTCGGGGTAGATCTCCTGCACCGTTCCCGAGAAGTCGGTGAACGGCCCCTGTATGACCTCGACGACCTGGCCGGGGCGGAAGGGGATCTCGTCGCGACCCGCGGATTCCTCTTCGACCTCGATCCCCATGATCCGCTTCATGTCCTCGTCGCGAACCGGCTGGGGGTCGCCCCCCTGCCCCACGAACCGCACCCCCTTCATCGCGGAGATGGCGTGCTCGGTGCGCTCGTTCAGGATCATCCGCACCAGCACGTACCCGGGGTAGAGCGGCTTCGTGACCGGCACGCGCTTGCCCCGCCGGATCTCGATCACCTCGTGGGTGGGCACCAGCACCTCGCGGATCTCGCCCACGTGCCCCGGCTCCTTGTCGATCTCCTGCTGGATCAGGCCCCGCACCCGGTTTTCGTGCCGGGCCTGCGTCTGGACCGCATACCACCGCTCGTCGGAACTCACTAGGTGAAGATCCCCATGATGAAGTCGACGATGACCACCCTGGAGATGATGTCCATGATCCAGATGATGATGGACACCAGAATCGTGAACAGGATGACCACCCAGGTGGCGTTGCGGAGCTGCTCGCGGTCGGGCCAGGTGACCCGCTCCATCTCCGTCGCGCACTCCTGTACGAAGACCCTGGCACCCGCTATTCGTGACATGATGCTGTCTGCCTTCCCTCTACTCGATGATGGCGGTGACGACGCCGGCGCCCACGGTCCGGCCGCCTTCCCGGATCGCGAAGCGAAGCTCCTCGTCCATCGCGATCGGCGTGATCAGCTCCACCTCCATCTGCACGTTGTCCCCCGGCATCACCATCTCCACCCCGTCCGGCAGCATCGCCGAACCCGTCACGTCCGTCGTGCGGAAGTAGAACTGCGGACGGTACCCGTGGAAGAACGGCGTGTGGCGCCCCCCCTCCTCCTTCGTCAGCACGTACACCTCCGCCTTGAACTTCGTGTGCGGCGTGATCGACCCCGGAATCGCCAGCACCTGGCCACGGCTGATCTCCGTCTTCCCCACGCCCCTGAGCAGCAGCCCCGCGTTGTCCCCCGCCTGGCCCTGCTCCAGGAT
>CAZTOF010000249.1:0-3007 GCA_964615515.1 uncultured Gemmatimonadaceae bacterium | reverse complement strand
ATCGTCTAACTACTTACAGGGCTGCACGATCCGCGCTTCCTGCCGTTGAACGGCATCTGACCGAACCGTCCTGAAAGAGCCGGAATTCGGGGTCGAACGGCGGGAATCGGCAAGGGTCGTTTTGCCGCCAGTCAAGGGCGTCGGGTAGGTCCTTTCAGTCAGTTTTGGCACAGCCGGTTCCGTATCTTGCCGCTCACCTGAACCGAGTCGCACGTAATCTGACCCATGCCCGCCTCCACGGCGGAAGCCGAGCACGGTCATAGCGCTCGCCCTTTCGCTTGGCGCGGTGCCTCATCACGTCGCGGAGAGGCATCTTCAGCCTGCGCGTGGCGAACCGCAGCGCGTGTTTCGGGTCATGGTCCTCCAGCCACATCCAATAGCCGCGATCTGCTTCCTCCGAAAACTGCCTGACCTCTGGAGAGAGCTTCCTGTAGGACTCGTAGATGGCTTCCGCATAGTCGGCGTTCCGCACCCGCCGAATCCTCTTGGCGACCTTACGTCCATCATGGCTCACCCTGAGCGGCAACAGCCGCTTGGGACCGGTAAACCACAGAAGCCAAGCGACCAGATAGCCGATCCCGGCGACTACAAGCCAACGCCAGTCACCGAGCGGAAGGATGGGCTCCATGAAAAAGGATGCGGCCGCTGACGCGATCACGGTGAGTCCAGAGATGGCTGCATATCGCATGTCCATACGCTAACGCTTCCCCAGGCCTCTGTCATTGGACGATCCCCTCAATCTCAGCGCTCTCCCCGCGAGGAGGTGGGGCGTTGGAAGCGTCCCTCCGTAGGCGGTCAGTGGCCTCCGCAAGCTCCTCCGGCACAAGAGACGGGACAGGATCATCACCGATCCGCTCGGCGTACGCCGACTACGAGATTCCGGCTAACCCCATGACGCCGAGACCTGATCTGACATTCCGCCACCTCCGCGACCGGACGTAGCCCATGGAACGTTCCCATAGTTCGGTATCGCCATGGCGCAGCGAAGGCTCGGGAGGGGGATGTCGAGAGCGCGATGAGACGGTGCTGGCTGCGGATTTGACTTTCTTTGGGTCCGTGCCCCACGATTTCCGCCCCTGCGAGCGAAAGGAAGAGCCCCGAAATGCCGAGCGTTTGGGATCCGGCCCTGCCGATCATCAAGCAACTAGCCGAAGAAATCGCCAAGCCCATCGCCATGGAACGGGATGGTCAGCGCATCGTGATGACGCTGATTGAGCGCGAAGGCCAGTGCCGCGCGTTGAGCTACGCCCTGCATGTCGCCGTCAAATTTATGGACGACGGGACCAAGGAGGCGCTGCGTTCTCTCTTCTCGGAACTGGCCGCCGCCCTTGAAGAGTCCAGTACACCCCCCCGCCCGCATGTCGAGGCGGCCCGGAAGGAGTTTCTACGTCAAGTCGAGGAGTTGGCCGTCGAATGAAGGTCGGTTGGCGCTTGAACTCGGCAAGCGCCAACCGCGACTTGTGCTCGTTCAGCCCTCAGTGCCGGGCATGGAGCGTGGGCTCCAGAGCCAGCTTGCGGGTGATGTCGGCCACGATCTCTGGATTGATTTCGAGCACCTCGCGGCAGAGGCGCTCGTTGATCTCGCGCCGGACGGGATCGTCGGCGAGCGCGCTGAAGCCCTGAAGCTCGCGGTGCTTGATGTCGGCGTAGACCGCGGCCGCAGCCGTGAGTTGGCTATTCGAGAGGCGGTCCACATCGAGTACGGGCATGGTGCGGGCGAGTTCGTGAGGTACTGCCGAGCGGCCCAGGTATGGCCGGTTGCCGTGCATGATTCGCAGGAGTAACCCGAAGGTGGAGTTCAGCCACAGGCACAAGGCCTCGTCTTTCCCCGGAGCGGGATTGCGGGGGATAACCGATGTCCACGATCTCACCCCGAGCATCGGAGTGTCAGTCATCACCGCAGCCACTCGCTGTGGGGCCATGCCGAGCTCGCGCGCGAGTTGCAGTCGTGCCCGCTGGGCCAGCATTCGATCCTGATCGCTCTTCGTGCGGTCGGCCCGTCGCTCCAGTCGTGAGTCGGCGCGCGCTTCCAGAGACTTGTTCCGAAACGCCTTGTGCCGCCAGAGGGCCGGGAATCCTGCCCGAAGTTCCCACTCCGGGTCGGTTGCTCCTGACGGACGTTCCCGGATGGTGAAGAGACCTTGCTTCGGGTTCTTGATCTGCATCTCGTAGGGTCCAAAGTCAGCCAGCTTCCCGAGCTCTGCTATCGGGACCGAACCGAACCCGTCATGCTTGCCCGACGCGATGCCCTTCGCGATCAACGCGAGCCCCGGCTGCACGAACGTCGCGAGCGACCACGGGCCGCCGTCCCACGGAAGGTCCTCCTGTGGAACCGAGACGGCATTCCCCCACGTCGTTTCCCCTATGTCGATCCCGGCGGGTTCAAGCGACGCGAGGCCGTCGCGCAGAGCCAAGAGCTTCCGGGTCAGCCCCAGCGCCTCAATCGGCTCGTCCGGATTCCGCAACAGATTCACAAAGCAGGCGCTGATGCCCTTGGGACGGCCTGACCGCCGACGGGTCGCGACGATCAGCACTTCGGCTATGCGGGTGGACTCCGAAAACGACACGAGCCGCCGTCCGGGCAGCCCCTTCTTGGCGCTCCGGTTCCGCAGGTCGTGACTGACGATCACCCACTCCACAGCATACTTGGACAGCAGGAGACGCCGGATCGGCGCCCAACGGCTGCCGGTGAGCATCGTCGCGGGAAGCACGAACGCCAAGCGTCCCCCGATGTCGAGCGCCTCGTCGGCGAGCACCACGAAGGCCGATCCGAGCCCCGCATAGAGACTTGCCGCCGTCCCGTTGAGCGCTCTCCGCAGCGCGTTCTTCATCTTCTCCGCATCCCGCTTGTCGAGGAGAGAGCCGAAGATGGGGTTCCAAACCGTGTTCTTCTCGTCGCCGGGTCCGCCCGCGCGGGTGTACGGTGGGTTGGCGATCACGAGGTGGCACTTGGATGGCATGCCTACGCGACATGAACATTCGGATTCACATGTCGTTGTGATCGTTC
>CAZTOF010000248.1:0-2560 GCA_964615515.1 uncultured Gemmatimonadaceae bacterium | reverse complement strand
GCGCAGATTGGCGAGGTGGCAGTCCGCGCAAGCCTCCCGGTACACGGCTTCCCCCGCCACGGCCTGCTCGTGGGTGTACGACGCCACAGCCGTGGTGGCAGGGGCCTGACCAGCGACCGGACCAGGGTGCGCCGTGGCAGCCGCGGCCAGCGCCGGCACCACAAGAATAAGAGGCCTCATGTATGGCGCCAAGAAGCACCTCCCCGCGAAACGGCGGCTTGCATCCTCACGATGCCCCCGCAGGGCGAGGGATGCAAGACGACTCACGGGTCGCCCCGCGTAAGCCGCAACACCTGAGGATGCTCGACATCCAGCTCGTCGCGCCAGACGCCGAGCACAGTCTCCATCGTGATGTCGGTAACGCTGAAGCGACCCGGAGCCTCGACGGTGCCCAGCCAGGTGCCGTCGAGGGCGAGGATCAGCCACTCCTGCGGCCGGTCCACTTCACTCAATCCCCGGTACAACTCCAGCCAGACCGCTCCAGCCGGGTCCACCAGCATTCGTTGGAACGCGGGCCGGGTCGCGGGCGTGGGCAGGTCCTCGATGCTCCGTCGGATGAGCGGATGAAGCGTCACGCCGGCGGGAAGATCGAAGTCGAGATAGGCATCGCGTTCGGCGGCCACCTCGCCGGTGGAGAGGGCCAGGTCATAGCCGGGAACGCGCAGGATGCGCACGATGTTCCCAGCCAGGTCCATTTCCTCGACCTGCATGAGATCCGACGACCCGTAGAAGACTCGTGGTCCGAGCGTGGCGGTTTCCGCGTTTCTTCCAAACAGTGGCGGCCTGCTTCCGGAATAGTCGTCCAACGCGAAAGAGTAGAGCTCGCGTCCCGGCCTCTCGCCGATGCTGTCGATCCGGCTCCCCTCCAGGTCTAACCGAACAAGTGCGATGGGAGGTCGGATCAGTCGGTTCGCGATCTCCACCGGTCCGGGGTCCATGAAGGACTCGCCGAGGAGCGTTCCGTCATCCAGAGAATGGATGTCGTCGACAGTGAAGGACAGCGTGAAGGTCCGGACCAGCTCCATATCGGGATTCACCACGGTGACCCGGCCGTCGGAGTCGAGGGCGAACACCGTGTCGGCCACGAGTTCGATCTGCTGGATGTCGTTGAACTCCCCCGGGCCCTGGCCCGGACCGCCCAGCGATCCAAGGAGCTTCCCCTCGCTCGAGTAAAGGCGAATCTGCCGCGATGCTCTATCGGCAAGCACGAGCGAGCCGTCCGGCCGCAGCCATACACCTCGGACACGAAAAAACTCGTGGGCCGGACCGCCGCCGGACACGGTCAGGTCGACGAGCGGATCCGGATCGATGCTCCAGAGGCTGGACTCATCCCATAGTGGTCGCTGCGCCTCGACGATCTCTATCCCTGAGCTGTCGCGCTGGAGGATCAGGGGCGGACCGGAGTCTCCGCCGCCGCAGGCGACGATCCCGGACAGCAGGAGAGACGCGGCAGCACGGGGGTGGACGGTTGAGCGTGAGGCCATTGTCGTTTCTCGTCCATGAATACCGGGCAAGTCAGTTGCGGGTCAGCCGCAGCACCTGAGGATGCTCGACGTCCACCTCGTCGCGCCACACCCCCAGCATCCTGTCCATCCGGACCTCCATCACCGTGAAGCGGCGCGGGACTTCGACCTTGCCGAGCCAGGTGCCATCCGCATCCAGGATGAGCCATTCCTGCGGGCGGTCGCGTTCGCTGATTCCTCGGTACAGTTCCAGCCAGACTGCCCCCGAAGGATCGACGAGCATGTTTGCGTATGCGGGTCGTGTCGCCGGAGCGGGCAAGTCTTCGACCAACTGCCGGATAAACGCGGGCAGGGCGGAGGGAAGTTCTTCGAAACGGGCCTCGCGTTCGGCCGCAATCCGGTCGGCGCTCAGGTCCAGGGGATAGCCGGGAATGCGCAGGATGCGCACGAGACTCCCGGTCATGTCCAGCTCTTCCACCTCCATCGCGTCGGACGTGCCTCGAAAGATGCGCTGTCCCAATACCGCGACATGAGCCGCCTTTCCGAAGAGAGGCGCGCCGGACGCGTAGTTCTCGCCCACGGACACGTAGCTTTCCGACCCCGGCGTCTCCCCGATATCGTCGATCTCCACTCCCTCGAGACTTACGAGCGCGAGCACTTCCGCCGGCCGAATCAGTCCGGTGGCACGAGCCTCCGCCAGACCGGGCGAAGCCCCCACCGCCAGCATCGTGCCGCCTCCCAGGAAGTGCACGGACGACGTGTTGTTCGCGAGGTTGAAGGTTCGGACCAGCGCCAGGTGGGGGGTGACCACGGTGACGCGTCGGCGGGCATCGAGGGCCAGCAGGGTGTCGCCCGCATTCTCGATCCTCCAGAGGTTGCTGAATTCGCCCGGGCCCTCTCCCGGACCGCCGAAGGATCCCTGGAATTCGCCGGCCTCAGAGAACACCCGCACTTGCTGCGAGCCCCGATCGGCGACCGCGAGTGAGCCATCCGGGCGTTGTTTCATGCTGCGTGCCCGATGGAACTCGTGGTTAGGGCCGCTGCCGGACAGAGTGAGGTCGAGGAGCGGCTCCGGATCGATGCTCCATAGGCTCGAC
>CAZTOF010000247.1:0-8214 GCA_964615515.1 uncultured Gemmatimonadaceae bacterium | reverse complement strand
CTCCCTCGCGTTGCCCTCCCATCCTCCGGCCCTCTCGCCCCTCGCCGGACGCCGGCCCGTTCCCGCCGCCGGCCTCCGCCGGCTGTTCCGCTCCGCCGTCCGTCGCTTCAGTGGATTGCACCGCGCTGCCGTCCGTTTCTTCGGAAGACTGCTGCGCGCCACCGGCCGCGGGGCGTCCACGACCACTCCACTGGCTACGCATGGAGGTCCGGAGAGCCCTGGCCGAATCCTGTGTGATCTCTCCGGACTGCACCATTTCGCGTACCTGCGCGATCGTCAACTGGCCGTTCGCTCCCGCAGACTGTCCATCCGCGGCAGTCCCTGGTTCCCCCCCTGACCCATTCTCCCCGCCGCCGGCGGACACTCCCGCCATTCCCTCGCCCATGGCACCGGCCGGCGCACCGCCGCGCCCACCGCCGAAACCTCCGCCCGCCATTCCGGGTGCCTGCGCACCCGCGCTTCCCAATTCCGCAAAGCGGTTGGCCGCCTGGGCCATCAGCGGCCCGAAGGCCCGGTAGTCGAACGAAAGCGACTCGGCTTCCAGGCCCAGGACCTCGGCCGCGGCCGCCATCTCCTGTGGCTGCACGATCGCGTTGTTCGGCACGGCGATGGTCTCGGCTCGTTCGTCCACCAGCACCTCGACCTCGGCGTTCATCCCGGGCTTGAGCAGGCCCGCCCGGTTGTCGAGGAGCACGATCACCGGGAACATCGTCACGTTCTGCTGTGCGATCGCCTGTGGCTCGATCTTCTCGATGTGGCCCCGGAAGGTGCGGTCCGGGAACGCTTCCACACTCACGGTTGCGGGCAAACCCGCCGCCAGTTTGCCCACGTCCGTCTCGTCGACGAGGGTGCGGACGCGCATGTCGTCCAGGTTCGCCATGACGAAGAGCGTCGTGCCGCCGGAGACGTTCTGGGTGGCCGACTGGATCACCTGGCCGTACTCCACCAGCTTCTCGAGGATCGTGCCGGCCATGGGAGCCTTGATCGTGACGTCGGCGAGGCGAAGCCGGGCGAGATCGCGGTTGGTCTCCGCGCGCACCAGGGCGGCCTGGGCGTTGGCATACTCCAGCTCCCGGGACTCGAACTCCTGGGTGGTGATCACCTCTTCCTCCAGGAGCCTCCGGTTCCGGGTCAGCTGGGCCTCCGCAATCTTCTCCCGCTCTTCGGCGACCGCCAGGTCGGCGAGCGCCTGCTTCCAGGCGTTTTCCACATCGCGGGGGTCGATCCTGGCAAGAAGCGTTCCCGGCTCGACCTCGTCGCCGGAATCGACGAAGAGCTCGAGGATCTCGCCCGAGGCCTTGGACTTGACTTCGACCCTGAGGACCGGTTCCAGCTGTCCGTCGGCCTCCGCCGTGATCCGCATGGGGCGCAGTTCCGCAGGGGCGGTCTGAAGGGAGACACCGTTGGTCTCTTCCGGCTCGCCGCAGCCCTGGACGGCGACCAGGGCCAAGCCGGCCAGGAACCCGTGCGAGCACCTCGTCAGGTTGTACATCAGAACGTCGTCCCTTCATTCAGGAAGTCGCGCTCCACCAGGCCGTCCTTGAGATGGACCTGGCGGAAGGCCGCGGACGCGATGTCCGCCTCGTGAGTCACCAGGAGTATCGTCTGCCCCGCCCCGTTCAGCGCACTCAGGATCTCCACGATCTCCCGAGTCGTCTGCGAATCCAGGTTGCCCGTCGGCTCGTCGGCGAGCAGAAGCGCCGGATCGTTCACGAGTGCGCGCGCGATCGCGACCCGCTGCCGCTGGCCGCCCGACAGCTCCGGCGGTTTGTGCTGCATCCGGTCCCCCAGACCGACCCTGACCAGCTTTTCCTCGGCGCGCTTCCTTCGCTCCTTCGCACGCACCCCGGCGTAGATCAGCGGCAGCTCGACGTTGTGCAGCGCCGTGGCCCGCGGGAGCAGGTTGAAGGTCTGGAAGACGAACCCGATGTCCCGGTTGCGGACCCGCGCCAGCTGGTTGTCGGAGAGTTCCGAGACCTCGCGCCCGTTCAGCCAGTAGCTCCCGGCGGTAGGCGTGTCCAGACAGCCGATCAGGTTCATGAAGGTCGACTTGCCGCTCCCCGAGGGGCCCATGATCGCGACGAATTCGCCGCGTTGAACCGACATGTCCACGCCCCGCACGGCCCGTACCGTTTCGGCACCGAGAACATAGTACTTGCGCAGATTCTCGGTGCGGATGACAACGCCGTTGGGCGATGCGCCATTGTCCGGCGCGCTCATGGAGCCGTGCCCGCTCTCACCCCGATATGCATTTCCCTGCTTCATCTACAGTTCCCTCCCGATGATCGATTCGAGTTCGGCCCTGGCGAGTGCGTAGTCGTACCGTGCCGACACCAGATTGGCCTCTGCCTGGTCCAGCGCCACCTGACTGATGATGACGTCGAGGATGTTGCCCGCGCGGGCATCGTAGCGCACCCGGTTCAGCCTGAGGTCTTCCTGGGCAACCGCCAGCGCCTCTTCGGCGATTGCAATCGCCAGCTCCTGCGTCTCGAGGGTGCGGAGCGCGGCGTCCACCTCCTGCCGCACGGCGCGGCGCGCGTCGTCTTCGGTCAGGCGGGCCACGCGCCGGCTCTCGGACGCCTGGCCCAGGCTCTGTTCGCGGGCGAAGCCGTCGAAGAGCTGGTAGCTGCCCGAAATCCGGAAGCTCCAGCTTGTGCGGCCCTGGTCCAGCGACGGCTCCTGGTTCGCCCAGGAGTAGCTCGAGGAGGCCGAAAGCGACGGAAGGTAGGAACTTCTCGCATTGCTCACCGAGGAGTTGGCCACTTCCGCAGCCGCCTCGGCGGCCCGCACGGACGGGGATCTGGACTCGGCCAGCGCCAGGATGTCCGCTTCGCTCAGCGCCAGAGGAGTCGGCGCCAGATCGTCGGGGGCGATCGGCACGACGGGTCCGTTCGCCCCAACCTGCCGCCCCAGCGCGAAGCGGGTGGCCCGAAGCTGGTTCCGTGACTGGAGAAGCGATTGACGGGCATTGGCCAGCTCCAGCCGCGTGCGCAGGGTGTCCGACCTGGTGGCGGCTCCGCCCTTCATCCGGGCGCGCGTGATATCGAGGCTCTCCCGGGCCCGGTCGAGGCTGGCTTCGGCCACCTGTACGAGCTCACTTTGGCGGAGCGCGTTCATGAAGAGCGTGGTGGTCTGCAACATCACGGAGAAGCGTTGGCTCTGCAGCCGTGCCTCGGCCTCGAGTTGGGCCGAGGCCGTGCGGCCCAGTTCGTGGTACTTGCGTCCGCCCTGGAAGATCTGGTAGTTGGCGTTGATTCCGGCGTTGTACGAGTCGCTGCTTCCCTCCACGACGCGCTGCGTGTTGGGATCGAAGCGGCTCGAACTGTTGACCGAAGCGCCGGAACTCACGCTGATGTTGGGCAGAAAGGAGCCCAGGGCCCGGCGCCGGCTGCTTCCGGCGTTCGTCACGTTCGCCTGGGTCTGAGCCAGCTGCGGGCTATGGAGCATCGCGCGTTCCACCGCCTGCCGGAGGGATACGGTCTCCATCCGCTCCTGGGCCGCAGCGCTTCCGAATGTGGGCGCCAGGATGGTGAGTGCGAGAAGTCCCCGGACAATGCCGCGCGAGCCACGGGGATTCCGTCCGCGGGCTCCCGCGGGTCCCTGGACGAATCCGCGCGAGCACCCGGAACGGCGGGGCGCCGGGCTGCCGACTCCCGGAACCGTCGCTGTCGACTTTGGCATCATCTCAGCGCTCTCCGTGTCCGTTCCGGTCTCCCTTGTCCTTCTTCGTGCCGGACGAGTCGCCGCCAAGACCCCCGCTGCCGTACCTCACCTCGAGCAGCGAATCGTAGAGGGCGCGCTGATCCGGCTCCAGCACGGACTTGATCGAATCGCGGGCGCCGTGCAGCAGCGCCCGATGCCTCGGTGTGAATTCCTTGTGCAAAGCCCGCACGCGGACCATGAAGTGCTGGAGGATCGCATCGACCTCGGCGCGCTTGTCCGGCTCCAGCCCAACCTCGTCGATGACCAGGCGACGGCTGCCGCGGTCGCGTGGTTCCTGCGTGGCTGTTTCGTTGGGTTCGGGCGCCATGGCCTGGTTCCTTTGCCAGGCCACCCCGCCGAGGAAGCCCGCGGCGAGGGTGAGCACGAGGAGCAGAATCGACAGAACGCTCGCCTTCCTGAAACGGGCCATCTTACCTTGCGTTCCCTTCCACCAGGGCCATGAAGGCCACCGGATTTGCGGGTTCCCGGCCGCTCATCACGGCCTGAAATGCTCCGTCCTCCACCTCGTTGGCGAGGACATCCTCCAGCAGCAGCGGAGGAGCGGAGTCGACCGCCTGGCGCACCTCGCTGCCGACCAGGAATGCCGCGATCGCCGCGGCCGCGGCCGCCACCGGAATGAGGCGCCGCGACCAGCCGGACAGGACGGCACCCACCGACTCGCGCGCGAGTCGGCGCCGCCTCGCCAGCTCGAACGCCGCCCGCTTCAATACCGCGGCGCGAAACCGGTCCCAGTACCCCGGGCGATCGTGCCCCGGGTCCATGACCGCCAGCATCCGCCGGGGCCCGTCCGCCGAATCCCCGTTCCGGTTTCGATTCGGAGGTGCGCCCCGGACCGCAATTCGATCTCGGTCTTCCTTGTTCATCTCAGCCGCCTTTTCGGTAGTCCTTCCACTCAGCCAACTGAACCCGCAACGCCTTTCTTGCAAAGTGCAGGTGGGACCGGACCGTGCCGGCCGGCATCCCGAGCTTCTCCGCGATATCGGCGTGCTTCCATCCCTCCAGGTCGTGGAGAAGCGCGATCTCCCGCTGTACCTCGCTCAATGTGTTCAAAGCCTCCGTCAGCCGACCCCGCAGGGCCGATATGTCCGCCGCTCGCTCGGGACTGGGACCCGGTGAGCTGGCGCTCGCCGGAATCTCGTCCCCTCTTCTGAGGTTCTCCCTGCGGATGAGGTTCCGCGAACGGTTCCGGACGATCGCGAGAAACCAGCCGGCGAACCGGGCCGGGCTGCGGCACTCGTCGAGCCGCTCCAGGGCGACCATAAAGGATTCCTGGACCGCGTCCTCGGCGTCCTGATGCCTTCCGGTCACCGCCAGGGCCACGGAGTAGGCCGGCCTCTGATACCGTCCGACCAGCTCCCCGAACGAGGCCCCGTCTCCGGAACGCGCCCGGATCACCAATTCGGCGTCGGAGCGTTCATTCATCCTTGGGACAAGACACCTCTCGCACCTTCCACGTTGAATGCCCGGCTCTCGGTGCTCGCGCAGGTTGGTCCACGGACTGGCGGGCCCCCGTCATTCAGGGCCACTCAACGCTTCCGGCGCCGGTCCCGGGGCCTTCGGCGACGGGGGGACAACCCTGTCGCAACGTCGGGGTTGCGCTTCACCTCCACCACCAATGCGCGCAGCACCTCTTCATCCACCTCGTCCAGCCTGCCGGCCGCCAGGTAGCGGGTGCCCCCGGGGTACGGACTCTCTCCGGGCGCCTCGAGCCCGACGTTGAGGAGACGGGCAGCCCCTCCGCCACCGGAGCCGATCGTACCGGACCCCTTCACGATGACCGTCCAGACCTCGTCTCCCAACTCCACCTGGCGGGTCGGGACCTCCACCGCCCCGGGATTCGTGAGTTCGCGAGCCGACGGAGGTGCGCCTCGTGCGGGCCCGTGTTTCCGTTGTCGCCGTACAGATGCACGCCGGCCGCCCCCCGAATCGTAGCGGCGGGCCGACGGCATCGTCTCCCGCACCGAAACCGGGCGATCGGGGGCTGGCGGAGAGAGGCGCTCCCCACCTTTTCCGTCCGCTTCGCCCGCGGCCTCCCCGTCCACCCGCCTGGCCGGCTGCGGCACGGTCTTCTCCGGACGGGGCCGCGTGTCGTTCACGGGGTCCGCCATGGACCGGCGGGGTGCGGAAGCCGGCCGCCGGTTCCCAGAGGCACGGCGTCTTCGCCGAAGAACATGCGGATGTACTTGGCCTGGATGGGCGTGACCCTGCGAACGGCCCAGACCAGCTGGACATGGTTCGGCTCCACCGGCCGCGACAGCAGACGCAGGCCGACTTCCCGGGGAAGACGGTTTCCCTTGCGGTGGTTACAGGTGGAACAGGCCGTGACGACGTTCTCCCACGAGTTGTCCCCACCACGCGATATCGGCAGGATGTGGTCGCGGGTCAGGAACTCGCGGTTTTTCAACTCCCTTTTCTGGCGCCGGCAATACTGGCACCTGTAGCCGTCGCGGGCGAAGAGGAAGGTGTTGGTGACCTGCCTGCGGAAGCGGCGGGGCACATGCACGTATCGCACCAGGCGGATGACCACCGGGCACGGATGGTGCAGCCGCACGGAGCGGAAGGACCGGTGGGCATCCTCTTCAAGCACCTCGGCCTTCCGGTCCAGCACGAGGCGGATCGCCCTCCGGGAGGGGACGATCATCAGCGGCTCGTACGAAGCGTTCAGGGCCAGACAGCTCACTCGTGTTCTCCAGGTGCTTTGCCGCGGCCGGGAACTGCACGCCCGACCGCCCCCGGGGCGACCGGGTGACGGAAGGCCGTTCGCACGCGACGGCCTCTTCCAGGGAAGGACAATAATGCATCATCTGCCCATGGCGGAACCACCGCCGCCGACTCGTTGCGGCGCTACATGAGATGAAGCGGATCCCGGTCAAGCGAAACGCGGATGTCCGTACCCTTCGGCCGGAAGCCGGCGGCCAGCACCTCGAGAGCCCCGCCAATGCCCTTCACGCCCCCGCGCAGAAGGACGTGCCAGCGGAACCGTCCGTGCAGCCGTTCGATGGGCGCGGGTGCCGGTCCCATCACCTCGACTCCGGGAGGACCCCGGGACCCCAGCCAGGCCTCCAGCGACTCCGCCGCAGCCAGGGCGCCGGCCTGCACGGGGCTGCTCAGCAAGATCCTCGCCATGCGGAGGTGCGGCGGGTACGGGGGATCGGTCCTTGCCCGCAGCTCCTGCTCGACGAAGCCGCGGTAGTCGTGGGCCACCGCGGCGCGCACCACGTAGTGGTCCGGCACGTAGGTCTGGATGACCACCTCGCCCGGCAACCGGCTCCGCCCCGCCCGCCCCGCCACCTGCGACAAAAGCTGGAAGGTGCGTTCGCAGCTGCGGAAATCGGGCAGGTGCAGTCCCGTATCGGCGTTGATCACGCCCACGAGCGTCACCCGGGGGAAGTCCAGTCCCTTGGCGATCATCTGGGTGCCCAGGAGGATGTCGACCCGGCGCCTGCGCACCCGCTCCAGGATGTCCCGGTGCGACCACCTGCCCCGTGTCGTATCCACGTCCATGCGGGCGACCCGGGCCCCGGGGAAGCTCTCGACGAGGACGCGCTCCACCTGTTCGGTGCCGAGCCCCAGATACGAGATGGAGCGGGAGCCGCAGCGCCTGCAGCGCTCCGGAGGGGCCTCGGTGTGGCCGCAGTGATGGCAGACCAGGCGGCGCCGGGCACGGTGCAGCGTCATCGACACCGAGCAGTGGGCGCACTCGGTCACCTCGCCGCAGCTCTCGCAGAGGGCGAAGGTCGCGTATCCCCGGCGATTGAGCAGCAGAATGGTCTGTTCGCGGCGGGACAGCCTCCGTCGGATCGCCTCCGCGAGCCGCGGGGACAGAACCTGCGAGGGGGGAGATGGAGGGGTGGAGTCGGCCGGCGCGGGTGCGACGGCGCGGGAAGACCCGGAGATCGGCGCCGAGCCGGACGCTGCGGGCCGCCCCGGTGCCGCCAGGGTCCTGAGGTCCACCACCCGCACCTCCGGAAGGACCCCGCCGCCCACGCGATCGGGCAGCTCGAGCAGGGAGTACTTCCCCGATCGCGCGTTCAGCCAGCTCTCCAGCGACGGCGTCGCCGAACCCAGCAGGCAGACCGCGCCGGCGCTCTTCGCCCGGACCACGGCCACGTCGCGGGCACTGTAGCGCGGCGTCTCGGACTGCTTGTAGCTCCCGTCGTGTTCCTCGTCCACGACGATGGCGCCGAGCGCCGCTACGGGTGCGAAGACGGCCGACCGGGCACCCACCGCAATGCGCTTCTCACCGCGGCGGAGCAGCCGCCACGCGTCCTGGCGCTCGCCGTCCGAGAGCCCCGAATGCAGCACGGCGACCTGCTCCCCGAAGGCCTGGCGGAAGCGGCCGACCGTCTGGGGCGTCAGCGCGATCTCCGGCACGAGCACCACGGCGCCCCCGCCCCCCTTCAGCACCCGACGGATCAGCTCGATGTAGACCAGCGTCTTTCCCGAACCGGTCACGCCGTGCAGGAGGAACGCCCCGCCCCCGTCCCCGAG
>CAZTOF010000246.1:0-4185 GCA_964615515.1 uncultured Gemmatimonadaceae bacterium | reverse complement strand
GGGGAGGGGGGTTGATCAGGACCGTGCGCGTCCTACGAGGAGGACATCAGGAAATCGGTGACGGTGGGCAAGTTGGCGGACCTTGCGGCGCCCGGGGGAGGCGCGAACGGAAGGTACTGCGGGACTTCGCCCATGTGCTGCCGGAGCTGTCGATCGACCGGGAGGTCTGGACCAGGGCGTACGAGCTGGCGACCGAAGCCCGAGAACGGGGAGTCACGGTTCCAGCCACCGATGTCCTTGTCGCCGCGTGCGCTCTGCGGCACGGAGCCGCTCTGGAGTCCGCCGATTCGGACTTCGATCACCTGACGCCGGTTGGGGGACCTGCGCGCCTTGTGCGCACCCGATCCCAGCCAGGTGGTGGTGAGTGAGGAGGCGCGAGAGCGCCCGGTATCCCATTTCCCGGAAGGACCCATGAACGGCAGCGAGGACAGCCCGCGCTTCTTCCCCACCCCGGCCGATCTGCGCGCCTGGTTCGAGGAACACCACGACACGGCCGCCGAGTTGTGGGTCGGCTACTACAAGAAAGCCACCGGGCTGCCCAGCATCACATGGCCGGAATCGGTGGACGAAGCGCTCTGCTTCGGCTGGATCGACGGAATCAGGAAATCGGTCGACGACGAGAGCTACAAGATACGGTTCACCCCGCGCAGGAAGGGCAGCCACTGGAGCGCCCGCAACCTCGGCCGCATGAAGCACCTGATCGAGGCTGGGCTGGTGACCGAGGCGGGCCTCGTCGCGTACCGGGCCCGCGACCCCGGGAACGAAAAGCGGGCGGCGTACGAGCAGGGCGAGATCAGTCTGCCGTCCGGGTACGAGCGCCAGCTCAGGGCCGTGCCGGAGGCATGGCGCTACTGGGAAGCGGAGCGACCGTGGTATCGCAAGCAGGTGACCTGGTGGGTGGTGAGTGCCAAACGCGAGGAGACCCGCCTGCGCCGCCTGGCGGTTCTGATCGAATCTTGCGCCAGGGGCGAGGTGGTCCCGCCGATGCGCGGCGCGGCGCGGAGGAGGAAATAGCCGACATTCCTGCGCCTCGCCGCTCGGACGCCTTTATCCACGGACCGCCTGGAGCCTCCGCCTCCCCCCCGCCAGCCACCGCTCCGGCGCAACCGCCCTGCGGCGCTCCCGGGGGCGCCGGTTGAACCACGACAGGGTCAGCAGCACCTCGGCCGCGGCGTCCGCGTCCAGTTCCCCGCCGCGATCGCCCGGCACCGGCCGGAACACCCTTTCGACCACGGCGTCGGCACGCTTGCGGGCCGGGTCGGACTTCGGCCACGGCATCTCAGCGCGCGGCCTGCCGCGCCGGATCAGGTAGATGCGGTCGTCGCCGGCGTGCCCGGGCACGGGGTAGACCAGGTTCAGGTTCTCCACTCGGCCCCGAAAACCGGAAAGGTGGTCCCACAGCTTCTCCAGCGTCTCCATGCGGTCCCGCAGCGTGGCCGCGTACTCGAACCGGAGCCGCCCCGCCGCCTCCGTCACCGACCGGGCCAGCTCCTCGAGGGGGGCGCGGCTGCGGGCCTCGAGGAAGGCTTGGGCCAGGCGGAGGCGGCGGTCGTATTCGGCCGTCGTGCAGCGGCCGGCGCAGGGCCCCGGACACGTTCCCGTGTCGGCGCGCATGCATCGGGGCACCCTCCCGCCGGCGAAGATCTCGAGCTGGTCGCCGAAGTGGATCGGAGTGTGGCCCGGACAGTCCCTCAGACCGGTGGCGAGCGACAGGTCGTGCACCGCGCCGCCGAGCCATCCGGTGCGGCTGAAGGGTCCGTAGTAACGCGCGCCGTCGCCGCTCACTCGCGAGACGGGGATGAGGCGGGGAGCCGGCTCCCGCGTGATCTTGATGAACCCGTACCGGCGGTCGCGCTTGTGCCGCACGTTGTACTCGGGCTGCCACGCCCGGATAAGGCGCATCTCGCGGACCAGCGCCGCGAATTCGTTCGGCGTATGGTCCCAGTTGACGTCCCTGGCCTCGGCCACCATCCGTGCCGCCTTGCCCGTCTCCTCCCGGAAGTACGAGAGGAGCCGTGACCTGAGACGCACCGACTTCCCGACGTAGAGGATACGCCCGCCGCCGCCGATCCAGCGGTAGACGCCGGGCCGGTCCTCGGCGCTCGCGCGCACCTCTTCGCGCAGGGGAGAGTGTCGCATGGGGAATGCAACTTCGTGATTTATTCGGTTTCGGTCAACGGCCGACGAAATCATTGCGGTCTCTCGCCCAGTGTACTATAGTGGCCCTCCATGCAGAGGCATGGACGCTCTCTTGTCATACGTGATCCTGTCTGGAACACGATCCGGATGGATGCCGTCGCCGTCGCCATCATGGACACGGCGGCCTTCCAGCGTCTCCGCTACATCCGCCAGCTCGGGCTGGCGCACCTGGTGTACCCGGGAGCGACGCACACCCGCTTCGATCACGCCCTGGGTGTCTATCACCTGGCGGTCCGCGCACTTGCGATACTGAAGGCCGGTCCCGGCGTCCCCGACCCGGTCTGGCGGGGCGCGCATCTGATCCCCTACGCCGCGCTCCTCCACGACATCGGCCACTACGCCTTCTCGCACGCCCTGGAGGAGCTCGAGCCCGAGCGCATCGCCGGCGACCACGAGGAGATGAGCGCCCGCTTCTTCGAATCGGCCCCCCTCAAGGCGGCGCTGGAGCCGTTGGGAGCGGGGGCCGCCGGGGAGATCTTCCGCATCATCAAGGGCGAGGGAGGGAGCGCCCTGCGCGGCCTTGTCAGCGGAAGTCTCGACCTGGATAAGATGGAGTACCTGCGCCGGGACGCCCGCTTCTGTGGAGTGCCGTACGGCGAAGTCGACGTGGAGCGCCTCCTCCAGGGCCTCGCGCTCCTGCGGGATCCGGTCTCGGGTGACTGGGAGGTGGGGCTGCGCGACAAGGCGCTGAGCACGCTGGAGTCGCTCCTCTTCTCGAAGTACCAGATGTTCCGGACCGTCTACTGGCACCACGCGGTGAGGTCGGCCACCGGACTCTACAAGCGGATCGTGGAGACTGCGGTCGAGGCGGGGCTGCTGGCGCCCCTCGAGCTGGTCGGCCCCACGGACGAGGAACTGCTGTACGAGCTGGGACGCCGCGCCGGAGCTGACCGGGGGGCCTCCGCCACCCGCCTGGCCCGGCGGTGGCTGCCCGCGCTCAGGGAACGGAGGCTGCCCAAGCGGGCAACCGAAATCACGGCCTGGCAACTCGAAGGAAAGACCCTTCCCTCCTGGGTCAGCGGGGACACACCGGCCAAGCGGCGCTGGGAAGACGGGATCGCCGCGGAACTGGGCCTCGCCCCCGGAGAGGTAATCCTCGACTTCCCCGTCAAGAAACGGATGTTCCAACTTGACGTACTGGTAGAGAGGGGTGGTCATGTGGTGCGCCTTGGCGGCGAAGGGATCCCGGGGCTGATCGATCTGCCGAAGCTGGCGGAGGAGTTGTACCGGACGGCGCGGGTGCTGCGGCTGTTCACCTTCGAGCGCCGCAGCGTGGCACCGGAGTGGCTCCTGGCCAGGCTTGGCGGGGGATCGCCTCCGGCTGGAGCGGGCGGCGTGGCCGCCGACGCGCCGGCGATGACCGCGCCCGGGGTACCGGCATGAGTTGCGGAGGGGCACACGGGAACACTTCCCGCGAATGGGGTACACCACCCTGTCGCCGACGGGGCGGACAACCCAAAGGGCGCCGGAAGTGTCCTTGACAATTGGAGGCTACAGCCTTACCATTAAAGGCTGTATATGGTACTCACTGTGCGACCGGCCGAGGTGTCCGGTCCGCACCGGAGAAGCGGAAAACAAAGATGGCCAGAAAGACAAGGCGGGGACGGCGCCCCAAGGGACGGCGCAACCCGCTCACCGGCTTTGACGCCAGTCTGGACGAGCAGACCGCGCTCGACCAGTACCTGCGTGACGTGAGCCGTCACGAACTGATCACGCCGGAGATGGAGAAGATCCTCGGCGCCCGGGCGCAGAACGGGGACGAGGAAGCGATTCAGGCACTGGCCAAGGCCAACCTGCGTTTCGTCATCAGCGTCGCCAAGAAGTACCAGAACCGGGGCGTTTCCCTCACGGACCTGATCCAGGAGGGGAACGTGGGGCTGGTGACCGCTGCCCGGAAGTTCGACCCGGAGCAGGGGGTGAAGTTCATCTCCTACGCGGTGTGGTGGATCCGGCAGGCCATCCTGGCTTCGCTGGCCAACCACGGCC
>CAZTOF010000245.1:0-1719 GCA_964615515.1 uncultured Gemmatimonadaceae bacterium | reverse complement strand
TGCTGGTCTCGCTCTACACGTCGCTCAACGAGCGCCGGCGGGAGATGGCGATTTTGCGGGCCGTGGGGGCGGGGCCGAAGAGCATCGTCGCGTTGCTGGTGCTTGAGTCGGTGTGCCTGGCCGCGGCGGGGGCGATCTGCGGGCTGGCGCTGGTGTACGCGCTGCTTTCGGCCGGACAGCCTATCGTCGAGGCGCAGGTGGGGCTCTTCATCCCGATCCGGCCGCCCGGCTCGGTCGAGTGGCTCTTCCTGGGCGCGGTGGTGACGGCCGGGTTCCTGATGGGGTTCGTGCCCGCGCTCAAGGCGTACCGTACGGCGCTTCACGACGGGCTGGCGGTGCGGGTCTAGCGGGAGAGGCGGTCGTTGTATCATCGAAGATTGAACAGGAGCGACTCAATGACCGGATGCCGACCAACGCGGCCCAAACCTCTCCTCCCCGCCGTCCTCCTCGCCCTCGCCGGGGCCTGCGGCGGCGACACCGGCGGCGACGGTGCGGCCGCCAACGCCATCAAGGTGGGCGCCATCTTCGACCTCACCGGCCCCACCTCCGATGTCGGCACCGACTACGCGCACGGCATGCGCGGCTTCGTCGACTGGATCAACCTGCAGGGCGGCATCGAGGGCCGGCCGGTCGAGCTGATCTACCAGGACTACGCCTACCAGGTGGACCGCGCCGAGCAGCTCTACAGCCAGTTCGTGGCCGAGGGCGTGGTGGCGTTCATGGGGTGGGGGACGGGGGACACGGAGGCGCTCAGGCTGCGCATCGCCGAGGACGAGATCCCCTTCAGCTCGGCGTCTCTCTCGCACGTCCTGGGCGACCCGGCGGAGGCGCCGTACAACTTCCTTGTCGCCCCCAGCTACAGCGACCAGTTCCGCATCGCGCTGGACTGGATCGCCGAGAACCACGGCGAGGGGACGCCGGTTGTCGCGCTCATGCACAACACCGCCCCGTTCGGCACGTCTCCCGCGCGACTGGGCGGCATCGAGTTCGCCGAAGCGCGCGGCATCGATCTCACGCTCTACGAGATGCCCCGGGGCGCGGTCGACTACACCGCCGAGCTCTCGCGCATCCGCCAGAGCGGCGCACGGTACGTGGTCTTCCAGAACACTTCCGCCCCGGCCGCCGTGGCGCTCCGGAACGCGGCCAGCCTGGGGCTCGACGCGGGCTTCATCTGCCTGAACTGGTGCGCCAACGAGCTGCTGGTGCGGCTCGCGGGCGACGCGGCCGAGGGGGCCATGGGGACGATTCCGTACGCGCCGCTCGGCGTGGACGTGCCGGGAACGCGGGTCATCCGCGAGTACCTCGATGCGAAGGGCGAATCGATCGAGGGGAAGACCAACGCCTACACGCAGGCGTGGTGGACCTTCGCCGTCTTCGCCGAGGCGATCGGGCAGGTGCTGGCGGCGGGGGACGAACTCACCGGCGCGAACATCAGGGCCGCGCTCGAGACCTTCACCGACTTCGACATGCGGGGCGTCACGGTCCCGCTCACCTTCACGCCGAACGACCACCTCGGTTCCAAGGGGCTGAGGATCTTCAGGGTCGAGGGCGGCGAGTGGGTGCCGATGACCGAGTTCATCCAGGCACCGGCCATGCCGTGAGGGGCGCAGGGTGAGCTCCCCCCCGGCGACCGGTCCGGGCCGGCCGGGCCGGGACCCGCCCCCGTCGCCGGGGGGGCGCTCACCCTGCGCCCCTCCCGGCATGGCCGGTGCCTGGATG
>CAZTOF010000244.1:0-3179 GCA_964615515.1 uncultured Gemmatimonadaceae bacterium | reverse complement strand
CCCCACGATTCCCATCACCCGGCTCCCCTTCCTCCACCACACGGTCTCGGCGCCCACCTCCTCGACCACGCCGGCGAATTCCAGTCCCGGGATCTCCGTTTCGCCCGGCGGCGGCGGATACAGCCCGCGCCGCTGCAGCAGGTCGGCCCGGTTGAGCCCGAAGGCGTGCACCTTCACCAGGAGTTCGCGGGGAGACGGCTCCGGGTCGGGCACGGACCGGAGCTTCAGGACCTCGGGCCCGCCGAACTTCGGGATTGCAATGGCACGCATCGGGCCAATATACGCATATGGAAGCCGGGGCGGGTTCATCCGCGCACTGTTAGACTACCCCCATGAAGCTCCCCCTCGACCTCGACCGCCCCGTCGTCTTCTTCGACCTCGAGACGACGGGCCTCAGTCTCGCCCGCGACCGGATCGTCGAGTTGGCGGTGCTGCGCGTTTCACGGCAGGGGGACGTGTTCGAACGGGTGCGCCGCTACAACCCCGGGATCCCCATTCCCCCCGAAGCGGCCGCCATCCACGGCATCACCGACGACGTGGTGGCCGGCGAGCCCTCCTTCCGCCGGACGGCCAGATCGCTCGCCGGGCTGCTGGAGCCGTGCGACCTGGCGGGCTTCAACATCCGGCGCTTCGACCTCCCCATCCTGCTCGCGGAGTTTCGCCGCGCGGGGGTCCCCTTCGACGTGAAGGGGCGGCGGCTGATCGACATGAAGATGATCTTCCACCGCGAGGAGCCCCGCGACCTCTCCGCCGCGGCCCGCTTCTACCTGGGTCGCGACCACCAGGACGCCCACACCGCGCTGGGCGACATCCGCACCACGGCCGCCGTTCTGACGGCCCAGCTCGCCCGCTACCGGCACCTCCCCCGTGACATGGACGGCCTCCACGCCTACTGCGACGAGATGGGGCCCTTCCTTACCGAATTCGACCGCTGGTTCTCGGAGAGGCGCGGCGCGCTGGTCTTCAACCGCGGAAAGCACAAGGGGACGCCGCTCGACGAGGTGGCCGGGAAAGCCCCCGACTACCTGGCGTGGATGATGGGCGCCGACGACATGCCCGACGAGGTGCGGGAAGCGGTCGGCCAGGCCCTCGCGGCCGGGAGCCCGTAGACAGATTCGCCGCGCCCTCCTACCACCACCCGTTGAACCCCCCGCCGAACCGGTTGTTGACCACGTTGTTGTAGATCGACCCGAACTGGAAGGAGAATCCCACCTGGATGCCGTAGTTGAAGTCCTGGGCGCGTTGCTGGAGGTCGAGCAGCGCCTCGGCATCCGTGGTCCCTTCCGCCGAGAGGTAGATCTGGTCGTTCACCCACGAGACGTTCGCCTCGCCGCCGATGGTCACCCCCCGGGCGATCCGGAACTCCAGGTCCCCCCGCATCCGGACGTTGTACAGGCCGGCGTCGTGGAGGAAGTGCGACCCCGCCAGGCGAATGGAGGCGTCGCCCCACTGCTGGCGCTGGGAGAACTCGATTTCGAGGCCGTGCTCCCACCGGGTCTCCCGCATCTGCTCATAGACGGTCTCCTCGATGTACTCGCGGTGGGCGGGCCCGATCTGGTAGAAGACCGTAAGCGCGCGACGGGTGGCCTCTTCGTACGGGAAGAAACTGTATTCGATCGCCGGAGTGACCTCGACCCGGAAGCTCTGGTTGAAACGGACGATCTTCCGCACCTCTCCCTGCAAGCCGAGGGACCAGTTCCCGGCAAGGGAATACGCGATCAGCGCGCTGAACCCCCAGTCGGTCCGCTGGTCCGTGAAGGTGGAATCGTCGGCCAGATCGATTTCGCGGCGGTTGAAGTTCGCGTTCGCCCGATAGTTCATCTTCCAGGTGGGGGTGACGCGCGATGCGTTCATGCTCCCGTCGACCCGGTTCGTGCGCCTTGTCTTCTCCCCCTCGAGCTCGGTACCCCCCCGGAGGCGGAACACCCAGAAGTCCCACGGATCCTCCACCTCGTCTCCGGTCACGCCCCGTTCATCCGGATCGGGCTGCTCGCCGTCTTCCAGGATTTCGGCGACCTCGCGGAAGATCGTCACGTCGTCGAAGAAGCCGTTCACGGTGCCGAAGTGGAGCAGACCCACGCCCATGACGTGGACCAGTTCGTCGAGCCTCTCGCGATCCGTGGCGGTGGGCGGGACCTGGTGGGCGAGCCGGCGTTCGTACTCGAAACCGCGCCTGCCCATGAAGTCGAGCTGGTACTCCCGCCCGCCGGCGCCCGTGGCCTGGCTCGTCATGATGACGTGCACGTCGGAACTTTCCGGCACCCGTGCCCAGTTCACCCAGGCGAGCTCCGTACGGAAGTAGTCCCGGTTGCAACCGCGGGTCGCGCAGTCGAGGAAGACGCTCAGGCGGAGGCCGAGCACTTCTCCGCGCTCCTGGCCGGCAAGCGGGGCCGCGATCGACGCCGTGGCCGCCAGGAATGTCCAGGCGAAGGAGACGGTGCGACCGCGCAGCCTGCATCGAATCGTGTCTATGTTCAAGGTCCTCGCGGTCGTCGAAACGGGTGCGGGCGCACGGCGTCCCGAAACATTCGTTTGGTGGAAGCGGGCTTGACGCGGTCGGTGGACAGCGCCGCACGGGCGTTTCCACGGACCGCCGAGCCTTCACCATTGACACCCCCGCACACCGCACCGTTGAACGACCCGGCCCCGCCGCGGATTCATTGCCACCGGGGCCCGAGAGCCGCAGACTTCAGCAACGCGGAGCGGAGCGGTCCAGCCCGGGTGCATCGCCGGTCGAATGCCGGGGGCGTGTCCACGGGCCGCAGACCGCGCAACCGGACAGCCCCCGCACGAAGCCCCCGCCATTCGGGCGGATTCTCCCACGGACCGCCAGACTTCAGGAGCTCCAGCCATGCTCTTCGCCGCCCACTCCGGCCTCCGTTACCTCGTGCTGCTGGCCGGTTTCTTCGTGATCGTCCAGGCGCTCGCGGGGATCCTGGGCAAACGTGAATACTCCAGGGCGATGGCGCGCCTCGCCGCCGCCTTCACGGGTCTCCTGCACCTGCAGGTGCTCACCGGCATGGCAGTGCTCTTCACCCGGCCCTTCTACACCGCCATCATCGGCCATCTCTTCCTGACGCTCGCCGCGGCTGCCGTGGCCCAGTTCACCGGCAGCGTGGTAAAGCGCCGCCCCCGCGAAGAGAAGAGCCACGGGCCCCACCTGGTGGGGGCGGCGCTTT
>CAZTOF010000243.1:0-2036 GCA_964615515.1 uncultured Gemmatimonadaceae bacterium | reverse complement strand
GCGAGGTGCGTCTCTTCCGGTGCTGTCCCCCTGTCCCGCCCGCACTCCGTAGGATGGCGGGATGTGCTGTGAACAACGTCACCTAATGAAGCCCTGACGCTTGGCCCGCCTCAGGAACTTCTTCTGCTGAGCCGCCAACTGCTTGGGACGTTCAGTCCAATATTTCGTGTTGCTCTCCGCTTGACTTAGGCCACCGGGGAACGGGGCCAAGCACCTCTCACAGAACCATTCGTGGGTTCCCGGTGGGCTTGTGGCGAGTCCTTGAATCGTGATTCTCTCGGCAGCAGCATCCATCTCGATGGCTACATGGGCACATAGGGCTTGGAGGCTCTGTAGCTGCCGATCTCGCCTGTGCTTCAGCAACTCGGTGACGTTGATCGTGGCCGTTATCCTGATCGCGAAGATTGCCATCACCAATCCGATCACCACCTGCCACCACTCCCATTCCATCATGATCCTCCTCGGGCTTGGTAGATTGCGGGGAAAGGACGGCCCGCCGGTGTTGCAGCACCAGCAGGCCTGACAGGCCTCCGTACCTCAGGCACTGATGCGTTACGTGGCGATCAGCATAAGGCTAGCAGCGGTCGAATCTGAGAACCAACTGCTCGAGCGTGCTCAAGGAGGGAAGCCCCTCTCTAGTAGAGCCGCACGATCCACAACAGGTTTTACAGCTTCGGTGGCGTTCGAGTTTCAACGGGTGGGGCGGGCGTCAAACCGTCGGCGGTTTCGGATGGTTCTCTTGCCGCGCCGACATCCCGCGGCGCTCGCTTAGGGGCCGGGACTCTACCGGACATTACTGCGGCGACCGCCTCACGGTGACGACCGGTACATCGAACTCGTCCGTGCCGAGGAAGGCGGCCAGACCGTCGGAACCGAAGGCATCCGGCATAGCGAGCCTCAGGCGAAGAACCCGCGCACCGTCCGCAGGACCTCCTCCATCTTCCCGATCCGGAGAGCGCCAATCCGCTTGACGACGAGCGACGAGTGTATCGTGAACAGCTTGGTCGTCTTCACCATCGACGCCTTGGGAAGTCCACCCTCGGCGAAGTCGCCGCGCCGAAGATGCACGGCGTTCGGGTCATCCGTGATGTGCGAGGTGATGGTGGCCAGAACCAAGTCCCGACCGGTCGTGTTGAAGGAATCCGGGGACAGGACCAGCGCGGGGCGTCTCTTGGATGAAGTGAGATCGGTGAAGGGGAAGGAGACGAGCACGATGTCGCCCCGCCTATAGGCTGTCGTAGACCGCATCCTCCTCGTTTTCCCAGAACTCGAAGCTGCGCTCCGAACCCTCCAGCCACGGAACATCCGCCGCCAGCCGCTTCAACTCGCTCTCGGAGAAGACTCGATAGACCTCGCCGGGCGCGGGGCTCTCGACCTCCTCCAAGGGAGTGAACACCCCGTCCCTGTATTCTGCCTTGATGCTCATGGTCATTGACTCTAACCGGACCACGGGGTTCGGCGCCACATGGAGCGCCGGAGCGCAAGAGAGGGTAACCCGCTGGTCGCCCCGTCGGCTTTCCGTCTCTAGTTTGACTGCCTTCGATCTTCGCCCTCGACCCCGAACCGCCACCTATCCGCCATGCTCGACCATCTCGAACCCCGCCCCGTCACCGTCGGAGACCGCCGGGCCAAGCTCCATCTCGGACGCGGCCCGCTCGCGCTCGAAGTCGTCATCGTCGCGTTGGACGGGCAGCCCAGGATCGCGGATCTGAGGGCCATGTTCCAGGCGCGGTCCGGGCGCCGCGCCGCACCGGTGCTGATCGTGGTGCCGTGGGGAAACGGACGCGCGGCGGTGTGCGGCCCTACCGAGCACAACCCGGTCGAGCATCGGGACCTGCCGGTCGAGCAGGTCGAAGCCGTCTGCGGCAAGGCATTGGAGGCGGCTGGACGGCACACCGCGATCCGGCTCCTTCACCGGCTGCTTCCCGCACTGGTCGCGCCGATCCCGGGCCTCCGCAACGGCGGCCTCTTCGCGATGCAGGAACTAGAGCGGGGGGTTCCGTCGCGCGGGGATTGGGCGCTCGCGACCGAGGAGG
>CAZTOF010000242.1:0-6948 GCA_964615515.1 uncultured Gemmatimonadaceae bacterium | reverse complement strand
CGCTACGAGCTGGGCATTACACACGGCCACTCCGACGTGACGGAGCTCGCGCCGGGCATCCGGGAGCGCGGCCCGGAGGAGGGTGTCGCGGACGGGCCCTGGGAGGTGGTCCGGGCGGTCCGCTACCAGATCAAGCACGGTGCGAAGGTGATCAAGACCTGCGCGACGGCGGGGGTGTTGTCGATGGAGGGGCCGGCGGGCGCGCAGCAGTACTCGCTGGAGGAGCTCACCGCCATGGTCGACGAGGCCGCCCGGCACGGGATCAGGGTCGCCGCCCACGCGCACGGCTCCGAGGGAATCCTGGCGGCGGTCAGGGCCGGGGTGGCCTCGATCGAACACGGCTCGATCCTCACCGACGAGATCATGGACCTCATGATCGAGAAGGGGACGTACCTCGTCCCGACCACCTATCTCGCCGACCACATCCCCCTCGACGAGCTGCCGCCGCACGTGCGCGCCAAGGCCGAGGAGATCCTGCCGAAGATGCGGGTCAGCCTGCAGCGCGCCATCGACCGGGGCGTCCCGATCGCCTTCGGCACCGACGCGGGGGTCTTCCCGCACGGCGAGAACGCGGGTGAATTCGAGATCTACGTGGGGATGGGGATGAGCGAGCTGGGTGCGCTCCGCTCCGCGACGATCCACGCCGCCGACCTGCTCGGCACGCCCGACCGGGGCCGCCTGGCGGAGGGGATGCTCGCCAACATCATCGCCGTGCCGGGCAACCCGCTGGAAGACATCGCCGTGACGAAGGACGTGCAGTTCGTGATGCTGGGTGGCCGGGTGATCAAGCACGTGATGGGCGGGCGCGACATGCACTCGGGGGGACACTGAGGACGCACCGCCCCTCAGGACTCCCCCGCGGCCAGTCCGACCTGAACGATCCTCGGGCGGTCCACCCCGGCGACGCCGGCGTACCGGAAAACCGCTCCGTCGATCTCCCGGGGTTGCGGGTCCTGTATCACCACGGTCTCGGTTCCCCGCAGCAGAGTGGCGAACGGGGCCGCCTGCGTTCCCGAAGCCGGATCGCCCGGGAACACGAAGTCCATGTCGCCGGAACCGAAGACGATGCGCCCGTGTTCGTCCGTGACCCAGATCTCAGACAGTCCGGAGGCGCGAACGACGTCTGCGAGCGCGGATCCGATTTCATCCTTGTGGGCGCCCGCCTTCACCGCGGCGGCGACGTAGTGCGCGGCCATCCTGGCGGCGGCCACCATCGCTTTCTCCCGGCCGGTGAGGTTTCTGTTCATGCGGCGGTCTCCAATCCGACACCCGCTCGTGTCAAGGTGAGGGTGAATGCCATGATACTATCGTGAGGTCACCTCGAATCCTCGGTCACGGGCGGTCTCATCGCAACAGGATGTCGGCCGGTCGCTCGGAGTCGCATGCCTTGCGCTGTTGCGGGTGTGGGGGCAACGACGATCGCCCCCGCCCGGCGAACCGGACGGGGGCGATCCGTCACCCTCTCATGACTTCGAGAGGGGGCTGCGGGATCAGCAGTCAGCTCTCCGGACCCCGGTTGAGCTCGAGGTGGTGGATCTTCTCCACCCCGTCTTCCGAGAACACGTGCAGCGTGTAGCGGGAACCCTCCTCCGCCACGTCCAGCGTGTAGCGCTCGTTCGCGCAGATGTCGCCCTCGGCGTCGGCGTCGGCCTCGATTTCCTCGGGCTCGACGTCTTCCTCTTCCCCTTCCTCGTCCTCGTCCTGGTCGGGGTTGGTCATGACGATGAGGGATTGGGCGCAGGCCGCGTTGAGGTCGGGAACACCGAGGTGCACCAGGTCGACGTGCAGCCTGAGCGAGTTGGCCGCCGCGCTGTCGGTCTCCAGCGTGAACGGCTCGTCCGCGGTGCCGTAGCCGGCGGCGTCGGTGTACGTGGTGTCGTCGGCGTTGTGGCGCCGGACCCTGTCGCTGAACATCTCGTTGTCCACCGGGTTCGCGCGGGCGATCACGACGCTGTAGATGTGGTCGTCGTAGCCGTTCTCTGCCGTGACCGTGACCGTAAGGGTGGTCTCCCTTGCGGAGGGGCGGCCGGGGGTGCCGGTGCTGTTGAAGTCCAGCTCGCAGGTATTGTCAGCGCAGACCGTGGTGTCCTTCATGACCACCACACCGGCGCCATCGGGTATCGAGCCGTCCTCCGGGAAGGAGAAGGTGACGCTCTTCGACGCCCAGCTGATGGTGCCGACGCTCGTGGCGTTGTACGTCTCTTCGCTGTCCGGAACGCGATTCCAGGCCGGGTCCCAGGTGACGGTGTCGTTGTAGGTGCGGGAGTACCTTCCCTGCTTCCTCGCCTTGATCCCGGGCAGCTCGGCGAGCGAATCGTCCGCGAACTGCTTGATGTCGTAGACGCGCAGGACGGGCAGCTCGGCGAGCGCCTCGCTACCCCTCAGCTCGACGCTGATTTCCAGGGCGGAGACGTGGTCACACTCCCCGTCGGCGTCCGCGTCGGGTCCGTCGTCGTCGGGCGTGCCGTCGGCGGCGGTCAGGCACGGTGCCGCGAAGCGGGCGTCGTCGATCTCGACCCTGTACGTGCCCTCTACGAGGTCGCCCGTCTCGAACCGTCCAAGGTCGTCGGTGGTGACTTCGGTCACCTGGTCGTCGCGTTCGCGGTGGATCCGGAGATCGATGTCCGCCGCGCTGCCGCTCACGTTCTCGATCCCGCCCGCGAGCTCGCCGTCGGTGTACACCAGGGCGAAGTTGACCAGCGTGGCCTTTCCGGTGCTGCCGGGCTTGCGGACCTCAACTTCGGCGTTGTCGGCGCTGTGGTTCTCGTAGTTCCACGACGGCAGACGGTACTTGCCCTCGCGAACCACGGGGTACTCGTCGGCGATCGCGACGGTCGTGGCAATGGCCTCGTCGGTGTCGGGATCGAATCCGCGCAGCACCAGGTAGTTGCTGCCCGAACTCGCCGTGACCCCGTACCTGCCTTCTTCCAGGTTCTCGAAGACGTAGAGCCCGCGTCCGTCCGTCTCGGCGGTCGCGATCGTCTCGGGCCCACGGGTGAGGCTCACCGCCACACCCGCCAGGGCTTCGTCGCCGCGCATCAGCTTGTCGCCGTCGGCGTCGTTGCCGATGTAGCCGATGATCTTGAGGTCGATCCTGGTCGTGGTCCACCGGGCGATGTCCGTGCCGGCTTCGCCGGTCCTTTCGTCGTGGTAGACCCAGACCGACTGCGTGGCTTCGCCGTCCACGCGGTGCGTGGCGGTCCCGAGGGCGGTGATCGAATACTCGCCGTCCTGGATGCCGGTGAAGCCGTAGGCGCCGTTGCTGCCGCTGACCTCGTTCTCGGCGGCCGCGCCGTGAGCCTCGGTGGCCGGATCGAGAACGACCTCGTGTCCGCTCGACCTGCCCACGTTGCCGCTCACCGAACCCGTCGTCCACTGGTAGCCGAAGGTGGCGCACTCGTCGTCGCCCGTTCCCTCCGAGGCCGTGCAGATGCGGACCTCGGGCACGCCGCCGCCCATCCTGCCGAAGGCGCCGATGGTCGTGCCGATGTCGAGGTCGGCGCCGAAGGTCTCGACATCCTCGAGCTCGCTGACCAGGACGCGGTCGTCGCCTTCCCGGAAGCGGATGGTGATCTCGTCGCCTGCCGGGATCCCGGCGAACCGGAGGAGGCCCTCGGGTCCGAAGGTCGCGTACCCTTCCAGGTCGTCGGTGTTCGGGTTGTTGTCGTGGTCCCAGGTGTAGCGCCGCAGGTCGTTGTTGCCGTCCAGCTTGAGCAGCTCGACGGTCATCTCCTCGGCCACGCTCGCGACGGGACGGTGGTCACCGCCCGGCTACACCGACTACCAGAGCAGGCTGCCGGGCGCGTCGTCGGCCTCGCGGTACACGCCCACCACGAGCGCCTGCGTGAGCCAGGTGACGTGGATGGGACCGAGGTCGTTGCCGGCCGGCGTATTGTCGGCCGGGTGGGACAGCCCGTCGTGGACATGCGTGAGCGCGGCGGACTGCACCCAGCGCTCGCCCATGTCCGGCTGGTCCGCGCGGGTGTCCAAGGCCACGGTGAAGGTGGCCGGCAGGTCGGAGATGTCGACGGTGCCCGAGTAGGCGGCCCTGCCCTCGGCGTCGGTCGCCATGCCGTTGGTCGCCGTCCAGCCCGTCAGGAACCGGTCGCCGTCCTTGGCGTTCGCGTCGCTCTTCACCGACCACCGGAAGCTCACGCGGGTGTTGAGCAGCCGGGCCGCGGCCGGGACACTGGTGATCCGGTCGACAGCCTCGTAGCCGATCTCCATGGGGTCGTCGCCCACCGCCACGAGGTCGGCGTGCCCCGTCTCCAGCACCGTGGCGAAGACCCGCGCGTCGGCATCGTCTTCGCGGGCGAATTCGAAGGTCGCCAGTCCGGTCTCGTCGCCTCGCGTGGCGGTCGTCGCCGTTCCGAGGCGGTTGATGTCCCTCGCCGCGTCGCGGGCCGTCGCGTAGAGTGCCAGGCGCACCCCGCCGACCGCGTCGCCGATCCGGTTCGCGTCACCCATCACCGCGCCGGCGAGAATCGTCTGCAGGGTGATCCGGAAGGGGAAGTTCACGGTTTCCGAAGCTGCGGCGGCCAGTTCGACCATTTCGCCACTGGGCTTGCCGGTGAAGCTGTAACCGGCTTCCGCGAGCGCGTCGGTCAGCGAGTCGCTCCCGTTGACCAGCACGCGGTACGAGCCCGCCTTCAGCCCCTCGAAGGCGTAGGTGCCGTCGGAGTTCGACAGGCCGGGCGTGACATCGTGGACGCCGGGTCCCTGCAGGAGCAGCGGAATCTCCGCGCCCAGGTTGGGTTCTCCGTCCGCGAGCGCGCCGTCGGCAGCGATCTCGTCCAGGAACAGCACGCCGCCGATCGACGCGGTGGCCGTGTGCGTTCCGCGGAAATCCACGATCCGGTCCGCGTCGTCATCCAGGGCGACTTCCATCTCGGTCGTCTCGAATTCGTACGCCGCGTCGTCCCACCCGGAGATCTCCACCGTGTAGCCGCCGCCGGCCAGACCGGGGAAGTCGAATTCGCCGTTGGCGTCCGTCGTCGCTTCGGCGTCGGCGTACCCCGAGAGCACGACCGTCACGCCCTCGAGACCGGCGCCCTCGACGTGCACCCGGCCGCCGATGCTTGCCTTCAGCAGCGACTCGCCCGCGAACGACACGTCCTCCCGCGCCTGCCCGACCGCCAGGCTCAGCGACCGTGACATGGCGGGGAAGTCGTACAGGTCCTCGTCCGGGTTCACGATCGTCACGGTGTAGCCGCCCTTGCGCAGCCCGTCGAAGGCGTAGCCTCCGTCGGCGTCCGTCTCGACCGTGTTGTCCCGCGGGGCGTGGTCGCCCCTCAGGGTAACCGTGACGCCCATCAGGCCTTCGTCGTCCACCGACACCAAGCCGCTCACGCTCGCGGTGCGAACGATCGTGGCGTCGAAGTCGGCCGTCGCGGTCTCGTCCGTCGCGACCGCGCCCGTCCAGGTCTCCGTGTCGAAGTCGTACTCCTCGTCGAAGCCGGAGATATCGACCCGGTAGTCACCGGCGAGCAGCTCGTCGAAGGCGTAGCCGCCGTCGGAGCCGGTCCGAATCGAGCCCACAGTCTCTTCCGCGTCCGCGTCCGGTGCCCTGACCAGCGTCACGGACACGCCCGCGATGCCTTCGCCTTCGGCCGTCACGGCGCCCATCAGGCCGGCCGTCCTGAGCGACCGGCCCACGATGTTCACGCTCTTCGCCTCGCCGAGCGCCAGGGTGAACTCCTCGCCCCCGCCGAAGTCGTACTCCTCCTCGTCGTAGCCGGAAACGGAGAGCGTATAGCCGCCCGCCGCCAGGCCCGCGAAGCTGAACCGGCCGTCGTCGCCGGTGGTGCCGGTCCGGTCCTCCTTGCCGGCGAGCGTGACCGTGACCCCTTCGAGGGCGTCGCCCGCGACCGACACGCGGCCCATGATCTCGGCCGTGCGCAGCCGGATGCCGTCGAAGGCGACCTTCGCGGTCTCCTTGAGCGCGACCGTCACGCTCTGCGAGGTGGCGTCGAAACCGTATTCGTCGGTGTCGTAGCCGGAGATGGCGATCGCGTAGTCGCCCGCGTGCAGCCTGTCGAAGGCGTACATGCCCCCGGCGTCGGTGACGGCCGACATGGCCTCGCCGCCGCGCCGCAGGCTAACCGTGACGCCTTCCAGACCCGTGCCCTCGATGGCGACCGTGCCCTGGATGGCCGCCGTCCGCAGCGCCGTCCCCTCGAAGGGAACGCCGGCGGACTCGTCGGCCGCGACGGAGACGGTCGTGGAGGTGGTCGGGAAGCCGTATTCGTCGGTGTCGTACCCGGAAATGCCGATCGAGTAGTCGCCCGGGCGAAGGTCCTCGAAGATGTACTGCCCGGCGTCGTTGGTCGTCTCGGTCCGGTCCTCGCCCTTGCCCTGCAGGCTGACGGTCACGCCTTCGAGCGGCGCGCCCTCGATGCTGACGTGCCCCATGATGGCGGAGGTGCGGACGTAGGTTCCCTCGAAGTTCGCGACCTTCGACTCGTCCACCGCGACGGTGACGACGACTGAAGTGCTGCCGAAGATGACCTCGTCCGGGTCGAACCCGGAGATCTCGACGGTGTAGTCGCCGGAACGGATCCCGGAGAAGGCGTACTGGCCGCCTGCGCCGGTCTGGATCTCGGATTCGGAGACGCCGGAGATGCGTACGGTCACGCCGCTCAGGCCCTCCTGCTCCACCGTGACCGCCCCCGCGATCGTGGATGTCCTGATCCAGGAACCGGTGAAGTTGACGGTCACGACCTCACCGTCGTCCGACAGTGTGGCGGACGCGGTGGTGGCGCTGAAGCTCCCTCCGGCCGGGTTGCTGTTGATCGTGATGGTGTAGGAGCTGGAGTTGCCCCGCTATGGCGGACACCTTTCCATTTGGGTGAACCAAAGGAGGTGAGCCATGGCTGGAAGAAGGCGAGGGCGGTATCCGCCCGAGTTCAAGGAGCGGATCGTCGAGCTGGCGAGGGCGGGTCGTAGTCC
>CAZTOF010000241.1:0-3381 GCA_964615515.1 uncultured Gemmatimonadaceae bacterium | reverse complement strand
CGGCACTACCCCCACGCCGTCGGGCCGCCGGTACCCGTACCCGCTCCCCACGATCACCGCCAGCGCGGCGGGCTCCCCGCACCTCCCCGTGTCCACCCGGTCCCGGAACTTCAGCAACGTGCGCGCGGCCTCGTCCACCCTCGCCGCCCCCAGCTCGATCTCGAACGCAGCCCACCTTCCCGGCCCGGCGTCGACCACCGCATCCACCTCGAGCCCCGTGTTGTCCCGGTAGTGGTACACGGCCGCCCCGTTCGCCTGGGCGTAGGCGCGCAGGTCCCGTATCGCCATGGACTCGAAGAGGAAGCCGAACCACTCGAAGTCGTGAAGCAGGTGATCCGGACCCGCGCTCAGCGCCGCCACGGCCAGGGACGGGTCCACGAAGTGGCGCCGCGGCGTCGAGCGCAATCTCGATCGCGAACGGAGATGGGGGGCCCAGGGTGGCTGGTCCTCGAGGATCATCAGGCGCTCGAGCGCGGTCATGTAGGAGGTGGCCGTGTGGTGGTTCAGACGCTGGTCAGGTCCGCCGGCGTCGCGTGCCAGCGTCGCCACGGTTGCGCAGGTGGCGACGTTGCGGCCGAGCGACTGCAGGAACCGGCCCACTCTTGCGGGATCCCTCCCGGAGCCGTCGACCCGCCGGATGTCGGTACGGCAGACTTCCCCGAGGTAGTCGCGGTTCTCGGCCATCGCGTCGCCGGGGGACAGCGGCGGATCCTCGGCCGACGATCCCAGGTGCCCGGGCCAACCGCCAACGCACAACAGTTCGGCAATCTCACGCACCGACAGTTCGGCCACCGAACCGGGCACGGGGGCGCCCGCTAGGAGCCGGCCGAGCGACACCCCTCCGGTCGAGCGCTTCAGTTCGAGGAGCGACATCGGGCGCAGGCGCAGTCGGCTGACGCGCCCGGCCCCCGTATGCCGCGTGATGTCGTCGGGTGGAACGGCCGAACCGGTGAGGATGAAGTGACCGCGGCCCGGCCGCTCGTCCACGGCGTGGCGCACATGGTTCCAGATCTCCGGCACGATCTGCCATTCGTCGATCAGGCGCGGGGTCTCTCCACGCAGCAGGAACCCCGGGTCGACACCCATGGCGCTGCGGGCGGACCGGTCGGCGTCGAGCATCACGCTGCTGGCCGCGACCTGCCTAGCGGTCATCGTCTTGCCGCAGGCCCGGGGCCCTTCGATCAGCACGGCTCCGGAGCGGCCGAGACGCCGTCCGAGTTCGCGATCGGCGACGCGGGGCCGGTACTCCCGGGGGCTGGGATCGTACGGCACCGGCGGCACGAGCTCTCGGACGAAGTTGCGGGAGGGAATATCAGGGCGGTGGGTCACGCGGAAGCCTCGTCGGCATGCGATGTCATGGGTGGTCAACAAACGAACCTACCTACGTGATAACAAGATCGCAATGCCAACAACATCAAAACCGCAATATTCCTGATGGCAAACGCGCAATCTGCGTCCGAACCGCGGGGCGAGCCACCTCCGGGATGCCGTCGTCGCCCCGGGGATACCTGCCGCTCCCCAGATGCCGACCACCCCACCCATGCCGGCTATCCCCATCATACCGGCTTCCCCGCGGCCGACCAGCCGCCTCCCCCTACCGAATCCCCTCCGGCAACCGCCTCACCACCACCGTCGGCACATCCAGATCGTTCCATTCCACGTACGCCGCCAGGCCGCCGGGCCCGAACGCCCCGGGCATCCGGGCCTCGGCCAGAGTCCCCAGGTAGCGCCCGTCCGCCGTCAGCACATCGATGGGGCCCGGACGCGACGGACGGGCCCGGTTGTGCACGTCGTCGTACACCGAGTCCAACTCACCCATGAAGTCGAGAACCGGGAACCCGTCATCCGGTATCCGGGCGACCCATATGGTTCCCTCCCACGTGGTCTCCAGCGCATCGATCAGGCCGATCTCGCCGGTCAGCCCGGTCGCGTCGAAACCGGCCAGGACCTTGTCGACACCACCGGCCCAGTCCAGGAATTCCTCGGTGCGCCGGTTCGTCGATGCCTCTTCCCTGAGATTCCGCTCCACCCACCGCCTGTATTCGCCGCGGGTGCGGTCGTTCCAGGCACGCTGGGGAAGGCGGCGGCGCAGCGTGCGGATCACCACCCCGCCGGACTCGGCGATCCGGATCGCGTAGTCGCTCGAATCGGAGAACGCAACCGCGCCCCCGGGGAGCGGGCCGAACAGGAATGGAGCCTCACGGTCCGGATTCGTCCCGCGCGCGATCAGCTCTTCCGCCGCGTTCTCGCCACCGAGGTCCACCCGCAGCACTTCGCGGGGACCCGGCACCACCTCGACCGAACCCTCCCGGGTCAGCGAATCCATTTTCACCTTCCAGACATCGGTGATGCGCAGGACCAGGCCTCCCCGCCAGCGGTCGACCTTGCGCAGGCGCGGATCGGCGCCGGAGGGACGCCGAAGCGGGGTCAGAACGAAGGATTCCCCCACCTCCGGATACCGAACCCTGCGCTCGAAAGTCCGGTCGGGACCGTAGATGTGGTACGCCAGGATCCCCCGGTCCGCGACCACGATCCGGCCATCGGCGAGCGCGAACGCCTCGGTCGCCCGGTTGAACTCTCCCGGACCGCCTCCACGCCGCCCGAAGCGGGTCACGAGCTCGCCGACTGAGTCCACGACGAGGATTTCCAGCTCCTGGCCCGCGAGGTCCGAGATGTAGAGGTTGCCGCTCGCGTCGAAGCCCAGCGAGTTCACGCGGGACAGCAGCTCCCGGTCGTCCATGCCGTCTCCGATGCGGTACACCTCGGGGAAATCGATGCTGACAGGCTGGTCTTCCAGGGGGAGTTCGACGACAGTCTGGGCGCTCGCCGCACCATGGACGAGGGCAAGGGCGACCGGGATGAGATTCCAGCCGGGGAAGTGGGACCGGGCCGCGCTTCCCCTCAAGCGATCCCGCGGCCGAATGGCAGCCAGTGCGTCACCCACCCTTCGCTCCGCTACCGCGAGTTCGTACCGATTCTGCAGGTTCATCCAGCTTTGGGCGTCGGTCCCGAAGTACCTGGCGAGACGCAGCGCGGTCTCCGCCGTGATGCCGCGGCGACAACGCACGATCTCGTTGATACGCGCAGGCGTCACCCCGAGTGCCCGGGCGAGTGCGGTGGACGAGAGCGCCAACGGCTCCATGAAGTCATGTTTCAGGACTTCCCCGGGGTGCACCGAATCGAGTCGCGTCATTGGTGTCTTCTCCTTCAGTGATAGTCGACGATCTCGGCCTCGTAGGTAGTTTCCGTCCGTAAACTCGCAACTCGTTTGCGGGCAATGAGATACGGACGCCGGGGCGGGTCCGTTTCGCTGGAAATCGGAGGCACAACCCGTTATCTTTGTGCATCGACAAGCGGTTGCAGCCACGCCAATTCGCAAGG
>CAZTOF010000240.1:0-1614 GCA_964615515.1 uncultured Gemmatimonadaceae bacterium | reverse complement strand
CTCGTCGTCACAGGCCTGTTTTCGGTCGGGTCGTGGTACGCTTCGGCCTACGGAATGTGGCGGATCGCACCCGGGGTGTTGGAGGGACTGATCGAACCCGGGCCACTGACACCCGACGGTTCGATCGCTGAAGCGGTCTTTGTTTTTGTTGCTGGGGTGGTGCTCGCCCCGGTGGTCGAAGAGGTGATCTTCCGGGGCATCCTGGTGAACCGGTTGGGAGTGAAATGGGGAGTCAGGACCGGGATCGTTGTTTCTTCGGTGCTCTTCGGGATGCTCCACATGGTGGACTCTGTCGGGGCGACGGTCTTCGGCCTCGTGGCCGCGGTGCTGTACCTCCGGACGCGGACGCTGATCGTCCCGATCGCGTTCCACGCAGCGAACAACCTCGTGGCAATGCTGCTCGAGTTCGTTTACCCCGCGGAGAAGCCGTTCGACCTCGCCGCCGAACTCCAGGAGATCGAGGCCATGGCGCTTCCGGGTCTCGGCATCGCGGCGGTGACGCTTCCGGTGCTGGTGTGGTACTTGCGCCGCCACTGGCCGGGGCGGGGGGCGGAGATTCCGTATGAGGCGCTCGGAGTCCCGGAGTAGGTATCGGGTCTCTGCCGACCTTACACCATCAGGTCCTTGTTGGCGGGAGCGCTCTCTGCGATCAGCAGGGTGAGCGCGGTGAGCGCCTGGGGGTTCAGGTCGTGCGGTCTTGAAGTCCGCAATCGCCGCCACCGCATGCTCGTGGTCGAGGGCAGCGGTCGGCGGCCGCGTGCCTGGCGGATTCTCGAGCCGGTCCTCGTCGTACTCCAGCAGCAGCCGCCACGTGTCGGCGTAGCGCGTGACCAGCTCCAGGACGGCCTCTCCGGCGCCGCTCACAAACGACTGGCTGCGCAGAGTTCGCGCGAGCAGATCCAATGTCTCTTTGGCCTCACGCAGGCCGCGCTCGGCGAGGCGGCGCTCGTTCAGGGTGTAGCCCCGGACCAGGTGCTCGCGAAGCGTGCGGGTGGCCCACTGGCGGAAGCGGACGGCGCGCTTCGAGTTCACCCGGTAGCCGACCGAGATGATGGCGTCGAGGTTGTAGTGCCTTAGGGAGCGGCGGACTTGGCGTGTGCCTTCTCGTCGAACTACTAAGAAATCCTTAGTAGTTGCCCGCTCGTCCAACTCGTTTTGCGCGAACACGTTGCGAAGATGCATGATCACGTTTTCGCTCGATGTGACGAAGACCTCCGCCATCTGCCGTTGGGTCAACCACACACTATCCTGGTCGAGTCGCACGCTCAGCTGGACCTCGCCATCCGGGGCCTCGTAGACGACGACTTCGCCCCCGGGGATCCTTCGCGGACTAGCTCTTCGGTCATTTCCGTCTGCCTGCCAGCCATCTTCATCCCTGTCCTCCCTCTCCGCCGCATCGTACTGAATCCTGGAACCGGATCCCCAACCAATGTACGATGCGGGGCGCGGTGCGGTAGGCCATCGCCGCGCCTGGCTCGAATACCGGGGCAGCCCGATTTGCCCGCCCCTGCCGCATCTCTGATCTTGTCAGCCGCCCCGATGTCCCTTGGCTGGAGAATGCCCTCACCAGTGAACCCAACCCCCCAGGTCCTCATTCTCGGCGGTGGCCCGGCC
>CAZTOF010000239.1:0-2636 GCA_964615515.1 uncultured Gemmatimonadaceae bacterium | reverse complement strand
CCTCCCCACAGCCGCCGCCGACCACCAGACCGCGAACGCACGCGCCCGCCTCTTCCAGGGCGCGTGCGTTCGCGGTCTGGTGGTCGGCGGCGGCTGTGGGGAGGGGGACGAGGATCGCGGGCAGGCCCCACGCCAGGAACTCGGAGGTGGCCATCGCGCCGGCCCGCGAGACCGCCAGGTCGGCCGCGGCCAGGGCGCGGTACATCCGCTCGGGCTCCAGGTAGGGGACGATCGCAAACCGGTCCCGCGGGACGCCCGCCAGCGACGCCTCGGCGGCGGCGTGATGCCCCCTCCCGGTCACCCATAAGACGAATTCCCGTTCGTTCGGCATATCGTCTTGCAGAACCTCGATCGTTGCCCGGTTCATCTTGCGGGCACCCTGGCTCCCCCCCACGACCAGGATCAGCGAGCCGGAGGCGGGAAGGCCGAGTGCCCGGCGGGCGGCCTTCCGGTCCCTCTCCTCCGGCGGTGGAAGCGGACGAATCGGGTTGCCCGAGTGCACGACCCGGTGACGCGCGCGCCCCGGCAGCCCCACCGCCGCCTCCGGGTAGGCGAGGTGAATCTGGCTCGCCCACCGGGCCAGAAGGCGGGTGGTCCTGCCCGCGTGGCGGTTCTGTTCCTGCACCACGAGCGGAAGTCCCAGCAGCCTGCCGGCGATCCCCGCGGGCGCGGATACGTAGCCGCCGGTGACCACGACCGCGGCCGCGGCCCGGCTGCGGAAGTCCGGCACCAGGCGGACGACCGCCTGCGCCAGAAGCCAGAGGGCGCGGGCGTTGGCGGCCACCGCGGTGAAGAGACCGGCAACCCTCCGGGATCCCCCGCCACCGCGGCGCATCGCCCCCAGCGGGCTGCGCAGCCCGGCCACGGGAAGCAGCCGGTACGGATAGCCCAGATCCGGCAACTCCGCCGCCTCGACCCTCCCCTCGGCGCCCACGAAATAGGGCTGTACGCCGGGGACTTCGCCTCTGAGCGCCTCGGCGATGTTGCGGGCCGGGTGGAAGTGTCCGGCCGTGCCCCCTCCGGAGAAGACGACCATCATCCCCGCCCTCCGTCGTGGGCGCGCGCCGGGGCGTCCGGCAAACGGTCGTAGTCATCGGGCGGGGCCTCGCGCGCGACGGCGAGAAGGATGCCCACGGCGGCCAGCATGACCACGAGGTTGGTGCGCCCGAAGGAGATGAACGGGAGCGACAGGCCCGTCGCGGGGAATACTCCCAGACCCACGCCGATGTGCAGAAAGGCCTGCAGGCCGATCAGCGACGCGATGCCGACCGCGAGCAGCTCGCCGAACAGATCGCGGGCCTGGCGTGCCACCCGGAAACCCATGAACACCAGCGTCAGGAAGCAGAGGATCACCATCAGCGTGCCCGCAAAACCCCATTCCTCCCCGATCATCGAGAAGATGAAGTCGTTGTGGGCCTCCGGCAGGAACCCGAACTTCTGGCGTCCTTCTCCGAAGCCGACCCCGGTGACCCCCCCGGAGCCGATGGCCACGAGGCTCTGGTAGCTCTGGAAGGCCGCCCCGCCGGCGGGTGTGCCGGGATCGAGGAGAAGCGACTCCCACCGGGCCGCGCGGTAGCCGGAGACCAGCAACGGTGCCGCCAACGGCAGGAGAACCAGGCCGAGAAAGATGAAATGGCCGATGCGGGCCCCGCCGACGAAGACGATGATCAACCCGGTGGCGGCGATCAGGCATGCGGTCGAGAGGTCCGGTTCGAGGGCGACCGGCAGAAGGATGCAGGCCCAGCCCACCAGGAAGGGCGCGAGCCCCCGGCCGAGGTTCCTCAGATGCTCCCGCTTGCGCACCAGCAGCGCGGCCGTCCAGATCACCACGACCAGCTTGGCCAGGTCCGAGGGCTGCAGGGCCACCCCCACCCTGAGCCACCTGCGCGCCCCGTTGACCTCCGGTGCGATCGCGTGTGTGAAGGGGAGAATGACCACCACGAGCAGGGCCACCGAGCCGAGCATCATGTGGGGGGCGAACCGCCGCCACCACTCCGTGGGGACGCAAGCGCAGACCAGCATGACCGCGATGCCGATGGCGAGGCCCAAGGCCTGGCGCGCCACGTAGTGGTAGTGCGGAAGGTCGGCCTGCTGCGCCATCACCGAACTCGCACCGTGCAGGGTGAGGAGGCCGAAGAGGAAGAGGACTCCGACCAGGCCGATGATGATCGTCGGCTCCCAGCCGCGCCCGAGGCCGGACGCGGGAAGGGAGGGCCGGGTCTTCGGGGCCACGTCGGGGGCCCAGGCCACCCGCCTCCGGGCACGCCTGCCGCGCGATCGCCCGCCCATGCCGCCGCGCAGAACCCCGCGTCCCCCGCTCACGGTCCGGCACCCCGGGCCAGGGTCCGGAATGCGTCTCCCCGGGCCCGGTAGTCGGCGAACATGTCGAAGCTGGAACACGCCGGCGCGAGCAGCACGGTGTCACCCGGTCTCGCCGCCGCGCGGGCCGCGCCCACGGCCTCGCCGAAGGAACGGCCCACGCGCGTGACCGCGATCCGGGGGCCGGCGGCCGCCGCCACCTCCGCCGCGACCCTCTCTCCCGCGGCTCCGTACGCCACCGCGGCCCGCGCGGCGGCGAGACCGGGTGACACCGTGCTGCTCGCGCCGGCGTGTTCCAGCTTCGACATGTTCGCCGA
>CAZTOF010000238.1:0-3195 GCA_964615515.1 uncultured Gemmatimonadaceae bacterium | reverse complement strand
CATCTGCACCATGACCGGGCTGCTGGTGATCATGACGGGCGTGTGGAACGACCGCTTCGAGACCGAGATCACGCTGAGCGGCGGCGACCTCTCCTACCGGGCGGTGGTCGACGGAGGCTACGAGGACCTCTCTCCCGACGGCCCGATCCTGATCGTGGGCGGGGAGCACGCGGCCACCGGGCCCGAGGACCCGCAGATCTCGTGGCACGAGGTCCCCGTTCAGGTGCTCTACGTGGACGAGGCGCAGACGCAGCCGTTCAGCGGCGAGATCGATCCCGAGACGGGGACGGCGACCGGCGACGACGGGCAGACGTACACGTCACTGCACGGGATGGCGGTCGAGAGCGGGGCGCCGCTCACCATGGCCGCCTTCCGGCGCGGGCTGTCCCCGCTGGGCGACTGGGGGCACTACATCGTGGTGCTGTCGGTGCTGCTCTTCGCCATCTCGACCGCGATCGCGTGGAGCTACTACGGCGACCGCTGCGCCAACTACCTCTTCGGCGCGCGCGCGGTGATCCCGTACAAGGTCATCTTCGTAATGCTGCACTTCGTGGGGGCGGTGCTTCCCCTGAGCGTGATCTGGGACCTGGGCGACGTGTTCCTCTCGATCGTGATCTGGCCGAACCTGATCGCGCTCGGGATCCTGGCGCCACAGGTGGTGGCGATGACGCGGGACTACTTCGAGCGGAAGCCGTGGCGGGACAGGTAGGGGGTGGGGTCCCCCGGCAACCTCCGGAGTCGGGCTGTGGCGCCCGGGGCGCGTTACGATGGCGACTACGGAGGACGTGTACTTCGATTGGATCGAGTTCAGGAACGCCGAGACCGAGGAGATCAAGTGATGAAGACCCGAATCCTAACAGCCCGTGGACAAAATCCCCACGGCATTCGAGTGGCGATGCATCCGCGCTGGCCGCTTCGCCTCACCTATCCACGCTGTAAAACACACATTAACATTATGTCACGTTCACTATACATTTTGCCGGTCCAAGGCTTCGCTCTGCGTTGCTCCTCTGGCGAATAGCGCTGCTATTCCCCCTTCGTCGCGCCTTGCCAGCCCGGCGCCTCGCCGCTCTCGGTGCTCGCGGGGCTTTATCCACGGACTGCCAACCCTGCTTGCTGTTCTGCTGGTGGCGTGCGGCACCGCTTCCGGCTGCGCCTCGACCGTCCACGTCTCCGAAGCCGAGGCGGATGTCGTGGTGGTCGTGAACAACGAATACACGTACCCGATCCACATCTATGCCGCCCCCGAGTTCTTCGGGAAGGGACGGTACTACCGTACCGATGTCGGCACGGTGGTGAGGGAGGTGTATCTCGGCCTCGTCCCGGGCCGCCATGTCGAGAGGTTCCCTCTGAAATGGCGGCATGAGACGATCCAGATTCGGGGCAGGCTCAACAGCGGAAAGCGCATCATCTGGCGACAGAAACCCGTCATCCAGGGTGAGGAGGTGACCTACTGGCTCTCGGACAAGACGATCCATATCGGAGACCGCCGAGAGGAATAGCCCCTGGCGCTGCCCCCCTCTTGGAATGGAGGGAATCTGACATGAAGAGAGATTTGACGCCGGTGCTGCCGATGGCCGATGGCGTCGTCCGGGGCGGCCGATCCGGGAAGCGGACGGACTGACCCACGAGTGAACCGTAGATTGCCCGAAACATTGACAGGGCAACCGGATGCCGTCGCGGGTTCTCACTCCTCAACCCCCTCCAACACCCGCCCCGGCCGCACCGCCTCCCGCCCGTAGCGCTCCCGGATCCGGTCCACCGCCCGCGCGATCGTCCGGTCGCGCTCCGTCTCCAGCTTCGCCTTTCCCGCGAAGAACTCCAGCTGCTCCGCGGGCACCTGACGGACCAGGTTGGACACGCCCACCCCCAGGAGCCTCGCCGGCGTCCTTCTGCGGTGGCGGAGACTCTGCAGCAGGGAGACGGCGACCAGGTAGATCGCACGATCCGTCTCGACCCCCTCGGGGAGCGTTCTGCCCGCCTGCCGCGTCCTGTAGTCGTGGTCGCGCAGCTTGACGGTCACGGTGCGCGCCCGCAGCTCCTTCGCCCGCAGCTGGCCGCCGACCGAACAGGTCAGCTCCAGCAGCCGCCGCTCCAGCTCGTCGTCGTCATCGATGTCGGCGAAGAATGTGCGCTCCGAGCTGATGGACTTGCGGCGGTCGCGGGCGTCGACCTCGCTCGCGTCGATTCCCCGGACGCGCTCCCAGAGCCACGCGCCGCGGTTCGGACCGAACCACCGGGCCAGCCACTCGCGCTCCACAGCCGCGGCTTCGGCGCAGGTTGTCAGCCCCTTCCTCCTCAGCCGTTCCAGAAAGGCGGGACCGATCCCGGGCAGCTGCTCCAGACGGAACTGCGCCATGAAGGCCGCCTCCCCCCCCGGCCGCACCACATGCACCCCGTCCGGCTTCGCCAGGCGGGTGGCCACCTTGGCCACGACCCGTTGCGTCCCCCCGCCCAGCGACACCGCCACCTCGGTACGCTCCCGCACCACCCGGCGAATGCGGTCCGCCGTCGCGGCCGGCTCCTCACCCTTCAGCATCCGCTCGGTCCCGGTGAGGTCGAGGCAGAACTCGTCGATGGAAGCGGCCTGCACCACCGGCGAGAGCTCGTCGAGAACCGCCCGCACCGCCCGGCTCCGCTCCACGCACGCGCCCCGCGGCACCGGCACGACGACCGCCTCCGGGCAGAGTTGCCGCGCCCGCCGCGTGGGCATCCCCGACCGCACCCCGAATTCGCGGGCCGCATACGACGCCGAGGTGATCACCCCCCGGTCGCCGGCACCGCCCACCAGGAGCAGGGGCTCGGCTCCCGCCCCGCCGGGGTCCTCCAGGCGCGCCACCTGCACGAAGAAGCTGTCGCAGTCCACCAGGAGAATCCTCCTGGGACCTTGCGGGGGCATCCTCTTTCTGGACACGTTCTACCTTCCCGCGCGCGGCCGCGCAGGCCCGGCGCCGCCGGCGCACAGCGGGGATCCGTCACCCACCGACCGCCGACATAGTAACCCCACCGAGGAGACGCCGACGATGGCCTACCCGTTCGAACTTCCCGACCTGGGATACCCCCACGACGCTCTGGAACCGCACATCGACGCCCGCACCATGGCCATCCATCACGGGCGGCACCACGCGGCGTACACGGCCAACCTGAACGCCGCCCTGAAGGATCACCCGGAGCTGCACGGGAAGTCGGCCAACG
>CAZTOF010000237.1:0-2314 GCA_964615515.1 uncultured Gemmatimonadaceae bacterium | reverse complement strand
CTCCTGCCGGCGCCTACCCGCACTCCGAGAAGCCGCACACGTAGCAGCGCTTGCAACCCTCTTCAAACGCGAGCTGACCCGCTCCGCACTCCGGACACGCCCCCAGCGTGGTCGCGGTGTGGTCCACGAACGGGCTATGGTCCAGCTGCGCCGCCGGTCCACCGCCACCGGGAGCCGTTGCAACCGGCACATCCATGGGCAGCTCCGCCTGCACGCCCTGCTTCTCGGACATGTACCGCTCCAGAGCCTGGGCAATCGCGTCGGGAGCCGACAGCACCTTCTGTGGACCCACGCCCACCGCACGATCGCACGAAATCCCCCGCAACTGGTCGCGCACGGCCGTCAACGGTATTCCGGACCGGAGTGAAAGCGATATCAGCCGTCCGATGGCCTCCGAGTCCGCCATCGCCGCACCGCCGGCCTTGCCCAGGGTGCAGAAGACCTCGAACGGCTTGCCCCTGTCGTCCTCGTTGATCGTGACGTAGAGGTCGCCCAGCGGAGAATCCATCTTCATCGTGCGTCCGGTCAGCATCGACGGCCGCTTTCGCTTGTGACGCGCAGCCGCGGCATTCCGGTCGTGCTCCTCCAGCTCCAGGCGGAGCCTGTCCAGCTCGCCCTCGAGCTCGTGCGTGTTCGCCCTCGAGTCCGCAAGCTGCCCCCGCAGTTCCTCCATGTCGTCCGCCGTGGCGACTCCCTCTTCCTGGCCGGTCTTGCCGGTGGACAGGACCTGCATCGGCCGGGAACCGTCGCGGTACACGGTCACGCCCTTGCACCCCATCTCGAAAGCCATCTCGTAGATCTTGCGGACGTCGTCCCGGCTGGCTTCGAAGGCGAAGTTGGTCGTCTTGGAGATGGCCGAGTCCACGTGGGCCTGGAAGGCGGCCTGCATGTGCACGTGCCACTCTGGCGTGATGTCGTGGGCGGTGCGGAAGACCTGCTGGACCTCCTCCGGCACCTCGTCGAAGTGGATGTGCCCGTGCTCGGCGATCTTCTCCATGAGCTCGGGCGTGTACCAGCCCTCCGACCTGGCGCGCGCGACGAAGTCCTCGTTGACGTCGGGCATCATCACCCCCGCCTGGTTGCGCATGAAGGCCACCGCGAACAGGGGTTCGATGCCCCCGCTGCACCCCGCGATGATCGATATGGTCCCCGTGGGAGCCACCGTCGTCAGGTTACAGTTCCGCAGCTTCCTGTGCGGGCGAATGCGGTTGCCGGCGGCGTCGCGCGCACAGGTCTTGTCCGGACCCCAGATCGAGTCCTCCCAGGCCGGGAAGGCCCCGCGGGTCTCGGCAAGGCGCTCCGACGCCACCCTCGTCTCCTCCTCGATGAAAGCCATGACGGTGCGCGCCAGCGCGACGCCTTCGTCCGAGTCGTATCTGACGCCCAGACGAACGAGCATGTCGGCCCAGCCCATGATCCCCAGGCCGATGCGCCGGATCTGGTTGGCGAGATCCGTGATGTCCTGGAGCGGATACCGATTCGCGTCGATCACGTTGTCGAGGAAATGGACGGACAGGTGCACAACGCGGCGGAACGCGTCCCAGTCGATACCGTGCTCCGGGCGTTCGAAGTCCCCCTCCCGGACAAAGCAGCCGACGTTGATGCTGCCCAGATTGCAGACGTCGTACGGGAGAAGCGGCTGTTCCCCGCAGGGATTGGTGGCCTCGTAGCAGCCCAGCCTCGGCACCGGGTTGTGCTCGTTGGCGCGGTCGATGAAGAAGACGCCCGGCTCGCCGGTCTTCCACGCTCCCTCGACGATCATGTCGAAGACGCCGCGGGCCCTTTCGCGCCCGACCACCTCGCCGGACCGGGGACTCACGAGGTCGTACTCCCCGTCGTCGGCGACCGCCTGCATGAAGGCATCGGTGATCGCAACGGAGATGTTGAAGTTGGTGATCTGCGACGTGTCGTTCTTGCAGCGGATGAATTCGCGGATATCGGGATGGTCCACGCGGAGGATCCCCATGTTCGCGCCGCGGCGGGTGCCGCCCTGCTTGACAACCTCGGTCGAAGCGTCGTACAGGCGCATGAAGGACACGGGACCTGAGGCAACCCCCATCGTGGAGCGCACGGTGTCGCCTTCGGGACGCAGCCGTGAGAACGAAAAGCCCGTGCCGCCGCCTGACTGGTGCACCAGCGCCATCGCGCGCAGCGTGTCGTAGATCCCGGAGCGGTCGTTCGACAGGGCGTCCTCGACCGGCAGCACGAAGCACGCGGAGAGCTGGCCGAGTGGACGTCCCGCATTCATGAGGGTCGGCGAATTGGGCTCGAACTTCCCGCTCGTCATCAACTCGTAGAAGCTGCGCGCGACCTC
>CAZTOF010000236.1:0-2791 GCA_964615515.1 uncultured Gemmatimonadaceae bacterium | reverse complement strand
GTGACGGGGGTGCGCATCATCGTGCGGGGATCTCCTGTTGTGTCGCGCCGGCCACTTCCTCCCCCAGGCCCACAAGCAGCCGAAAGGTGTTCGCCGGCGAAACCCCGAGCGCGTTGGCCACGGCATCGCGCTGCGCGCCTTCGGGCAGCAGCCCCTCGAAGAAGGGCATACACAGGCGGGCGCCGTACGTCTCCGACCGCTTGGGGAGGGAATGGGAAACCGGCGGCCGGTCCGGGTCCGCGACCCAGGCGCCGTCGTACGCGAACCGCATCGCCCCATGCCGGCCCAGCGCCAGGGAGCCGACGACCACTCCGTCCCACCAAACGGTCAGCGATCGCGTCACGGCGGCGGCTCGATGCGCACCGTGCACCCCAGCGCCGCGAGCACGGCCAGCGCCTTGCCGAGCCTGGCGGTGGCCTTCCCCCGCTCCAGCTCCGAGAGGAAGCGCACACCGACCCCCGCGGCCCCCGCCAGCTGGTCCTGGCGCAGGCCCTGGGCGCGCCGCGCGGCGCGTATGATCCGTCCCAGCTCGTCGCTCGTCATGGTCGGTTTTCCCGATCAGGAAAATAGGGCTCCGGTGTGCTGCGGCAAGCCGCGATTTGCCCGCTCGGGACAGCTGCCGGAACATCGGTCACGCCAGGCTACCGTGCCCCCGCACCCTCACCGCACGAACGCGTGCGAGTACTTGACCATCACCTCCCGCGCAGCCGAGCGTGGCGGTCTGGGAGTGAGCCCGCCGAGTTCGTGGCGCAGCCCCTCGGTGTAGACGATCCAGAGGTCGGTGCCTTCGCGGAAGTGGTACCGGAACCGCACGTTCACGCTGGTCTGCGCGATTTCGCTGCTGTACTGGACCAGGGTGCTCATCGAGACGCGCGGGTTCAGGGCCGTGTTCAGCCTGAGGCGCGCCAGCCGTGTGGTGGTGCCCATGTCACGCTCCGGGAAGTCCAGGCGGTTGATCTCGTAGCCGGCCTCCACCTCCAGGTACCTGGACACCGTCCAGACCGGACCCAGGTCGAGGCCGAGCCGGCGACCATCGTAGAAGCTCCCCGCCGACGCGTTGATTTCGCCCCGGAAGACCGCGCTCCGCGGGAGCCGCAGCATGACGGCGGCTTCGTGGAACCAGTGCTCGCCGGGCAGGACCCACGTATCGGCGACGGGAAAGGGCTTGCGTACGCTTTCGAAGCTCGACAACGCCCCGATCGTGAGGTTGGTACCTCCCTTGAAGCCGAACTCCAGCTCCGGGGCGACCTGCCGCGATTCCGCACTCCCGTCTCCGTTCCGGTGGTAGTGCGCCGTCTCGACGCTCACACGCCTCGACCGCAGGGGTGAGTCCGCGCCGCGGTACTGCCGGTAGCCCACCCGCCCCGCTCCGTAGGTGAAGTCCCGGCGCGACTGGAAGCCCAGCCCCGGCCGGTAGCCGCTTCCCACCCTGATCGCTTCGGCGTAGTAGGAGAACCCGTCGTCGCGCCGCCGCTCCAGCCGGGCCCGCACCAGCCCCGACTCCGGTCCCCCCTCCTGCTCGGCCGCCTCGTCGAAGGTATGCGCCCACTGCACCAGCAGGTACTCGTCGCCGACCAGCCGCAACACCGCGTCCAGCCCGTACGCGACGTTGTCGGCCCCATGCGATCCCAGCCTCGTGGCGAGCATGCCCCCCACGGCGGAGTTGGGGTTCAGGACCTGCTGGCGCAGACGCAGCACGCCCATGTTCTCCGACGAAACCTGCCCCTGTCCGGCGGTCTGCATGGTCAGCAGGCCGAAGTCGGTGCCGGCCACTCTGCCGACGGCGCGCACGCCCCCGTAGATGCGTACCGGTTCGCCGCCGTTCAGACCGATCCGGCGGCTGTGGAAGAGTCGGTTGAAGGTGCCCCCCGTGTTGAAGTCGAAGGTCGACGACCGCTCCTGGAAGAACTGCCGCTTCTCCGGAAAGAAAAGGCGGAAGCGGGTCAGGTTGATCTGCTGCTCGTCCGCCTCGACCTGCGCGAAGTCCGTGTTCACGGTCAGGTCCAGCGCGAGGTTGGAGGTCGGCGAGTACTTGATGTCGAGGCCCGCCTCGGTGGTCGGGTCCCGCAGGCTCCGCCATTCGGTCCGCGGCTCGTCGGAAAGAAGCGCCAGCTCCGTCGTCTGCCGGAATCCGCCGAGTGCATAGGGGGTTAGGTACACCGGGGTGGTCTGGCGCACGTCCCTGAGCACGATGCGCTGCGCCCCCGACGGCCTCGCGAAGCCGAGCCGGCCCCAGCCGGGATCCATGACCGGATAGACCTGGCGCTCGTTCCTGCGGGGGATCATCCGGTAGATGACGAGCCCCATCGTCACCACCCCGTCGACCGCCTGGAAGCCCAGGGTGGAGAACGGGATCCGGAACTCGGCGTACCAGCCCCGGCCGTCCTTCGAGGTGGCCACGTCCCAGTAGGCGTTCCAGTCCCAGTTCATGGGCATGCCGTTGGTGAACTGCGCGTCGTTGGAGACCGTGCGGTCCTGCCGGACGCCTGCCGGGTTGGTGACGAACCAGACCGCGGTCTCGTGGTCGTTGTAGCTGTCGATGATCACGCCCAGGATGTCGTCGCCGCTGTAGGTGTCGCGGTAGAGGGTGCCGGTGCGGACCAGGCCGGGCTCCGAGTCGTACATGCGGCCGGACACGTACAGGTAGCGGTCGTCGTGGCCTACCCTGACCTCGGTGGCCTCGGTGAGGGGGCCGCCGAAGGTGGGGGCGTACATGGTCATGGGGAAGGGCGCGATGTCGTCCTACGCCGCTTCGTCGACGACGACGTCGAGCGTGATGGGGGCGGAGAGG
>CAZTOF010000235.1:0-2057 GCA_964615515.1 uncultured Gemmatimonadaceae bacterium | reverse complement strand
TCTGAAGGAATTCGTCGTGCAGTTCGTGCGACAGGTGCTTCCGCTCGTTCTCGGCCGCCGCGATCATCATGCTCGACAGCCTGCGCATCCGCCGCCAAGCGGTGATGTCTCGGATTGCGCAGATCACATGTCCCGGTCCCGCGGCCAGATCCGAGGGAGCCAAGCTGATCTCGACCGGGATCGTCGTGCCGTCATGGCGTAAGGCTTCGAGTTCCAGTCCCCGCCCCATCGGGCGGGCGCGGGGGGCTTCGGCGTAGCGCCGCCGATGACCCCGGTGCAGGTCGCGGCTGGCGGGCGGAACCAATCGTTCGACCGGAGAACCCTCGATTTCGTCGCGGCTCCACCCGAACAGCGCAACGGCCTGCCGGTTGAGGTCCTGGATCACCCCATCCCGGTCCACGACCAACATCGCGTCCGGCGATGCCTCGAACACCGCAGTGTAGTCGCTTTGCTTGAGCAGATCCGGCTCCGTTCCGCGTGGATCGCGTCGACCGGGCTCCCGTGAGCACGAGAGTCTTTCCGTGTCGGCCTGTGCTCCCTCACGAGATGCGCGTCGTCCCAAGCTGTCAAGTGATCCCGCCAAGTCAAGCCAAAGCCATGAATCGGTCAGTGTCCGGGTCTGGAACCGACCGGCCCAGCACCGATCGCCAAGCGTCCATCCGCGGCATTGGCACTCCCGGCCGGACGTCGATCGTTCCCGATGGGGGACCGAAGGGACTGCGGGAGCGGAATGCTCGCGACCCGCTGCAAGTCCATGTCGTCGGTCACGACGCCCAGCAGGTGCGAGCTCGACACTCTGAAGAGTTGGAACGCGGCAGGCAGGGTCACTTCCGAGTAGGGTTGCGTGTCGCCCGCGAGGGCGACCGTGCGCCACGTCTGGGAGAGGCCGAGCGGATGGGCCGCGCCATCGTATTCCTGCATCCACACCCGGCCCTCGGAGCACTTGAGATCGACGGCGAGCGGGGCCATCGCCGGGAACTGGTCCCTGCTCCCTTCCTCGGCTCGGGCCAGCATCGCTTCCATCTCGCCGGCATCAACACGTCGCCCCTGCAACTCGGCATTCATCTGGCCCTTCAGGTAGTTGATCCGGTCGGCGCGGGTAAGCGGCGGGACATCCCAAGGCACGAACAGCGAATCGCGTTCTTCCCAAGTGGAGTCGATCCGGTAGAGAAACCGAGCCATCGGGTCGAGCACCACGACGCTGCCGTCCGGACACGCGTCCCAAAGGGGCACGGGGACGAGGACGCTCCTCGTCCGGACTTCCTCGTGGAATGCGCCGTGCAAGTCCCCGAAATCGACCAGGCGCTCGACGTTGCCGTCGGCGCCGGTATGGACCAGCGTGGCCGTCCACAGGTCACTGCCCCACATCACGGCCCCGGCAAACTCTCCCCGCACGGTGCCGCCCTCGGCGGTCACCGCCACACGAAGGGGATCTCCGAAGGTCACCACGTCGATGTCTCTCCGCACCGTTCCGACCTGACCCGCGTCTCTGTTGGCGACCGGCAGCCCGTCGTCGGCAAACGTTCTGTAGAGCCGTGACGCGGCGTCCCAAACGGTGATCTCGCCAGCTTCGCCCAGGGGCAGCAGCGCCGTTGCCGACCGAAACTCGCCCGGCCCGTCGCCCTGGGTTCCGAAGGCGACCATCTCAGCGCCGTAACGCAGGCCATGGACGAACGGCTCGACGGGGGACAGCACCCAGATCATGCCGTCCCTCGCAACTACATCCGCGATCCCCCACAACGCGCCCTCGGTGGACTCCCACGTCACCTCGCCGGAATCGATGCTGATCAGCGCCGGATCGGACCTGCGTCCCTCCGCGCAGCCCGCGAACACGAGCGCAAGCGCGACAATCGGGAGTGACATCGGGATTCTGGAGACTCTGCGCCTAGCCATCATGATCCTCCAATTCTCGGGGATGCGGTCTGGATCGACGTGTGAGCTGGACCAAACAGGTTCCGCACCGGTGTCCGCGTCCCCCCTGGCAACCGGGGGAACGCGGACACCGGCTTGCTCACTTGGATGCGCGGTAGATTGCGACCTTCGGGACCATCGCATCC
>CAZTOF010000234.1:0-10607 GCA_964615515.1 uncultured Gemmatimonadaceae bacterium | reverse complement strand
ACGCTGCAGCCGGTGCGGGGACGGGTGGCGGGGATCGCAATCGCGCCGGAAGCGGGGAAGGCGTACTACCTGCCCGTGGGGCATGGGGGCGAGGTCGCGCTGGAACTGGGCGGCGGCGCCCCGGAGCGTGCCACGAACCTGCCCGCGCTGGACAGCGACGACTTCGAACCGATACGCGCCGTTCTGGCCGACCCCGCGATCACCAAGGTCGGCCACGACCTCAAGCGTTCCCTCATCGCGTGCCGCCGGGCCGGCCTGGAACTGGCCGGACCGTTCAGGGACGTCATGGTTGCCTCGTACGTACTGGACCCGGGGCGCCGCCGCCGGGACCTGGCCGCGCTCGCCACCGACCACCTGGGCCGGGACGTCACGCCCGCGGCCAAGGTGGTGGGCACCGGGAAGAAGCGCCGTGCCTTCGCGGACGTTCCGGCCGGGGATGTGCCGGCCTTCGCGTGCGAACAGGCGGAGCTGCCGCTCGGGCTGTGGGGCGGGTTCGCCGAAAAGCTGGCGGAGCAGGAACTGCGGGAGCTCTTCGAAGACCTCGAGACCCCGCTGATCCCGGTCCTCGCCGACATGGAGATGAACGGCGTGGGGATCGACGCCGCCTTCTTTGCGGAGATGAGCCGGCGCCTGGCGGGAGAGCTTGAACTCATCCGGGAGGACATCCACAGGGTCGCCGGAACCGAGTTCAACATCAACTCGACCCCGCAACTGCGCGAGGTGCTCTTCGAGCGGCTCCGGTTGCCGGTTCTGAAGAGGACCAAGACAGGCCCCTCGACCGATTCCTCCGTACTCGAGGAGCTGGCCGTGCGGGGCCACGAGCTGCCCAGGCTCATGATGGAATACCGCCAGCTGGAGAAGCTCCGTAACACCTATGTCGACGCCCTCCCCGCGCTCGTGAACCCGGAGACGAGGCGGATACACACCACCTTCAACCAGACCGTCGCGGCCACGGGCCGCCTCTCGTCCTCGGACCCCAACCTGCAGAACATCCCGATCCGCACGTCGGTGGGCCGCGAGATCCGGCGCGGCTTCGTCGCACCCCCGGGTGCGGCGCTCCTGACCGCCGACTACTCGCAGATCGAGCTCCGCATCCTGGCCCACTTTTCGGGCGACGAGGTTTTCGTGCGGGCCTTCAAGGAGGGCAAGGACGTCCACCGCGAGACCGCGGCGGTGATCTTCGACGTGCCGGTCGACGAGGTCACCGGCGGGATGCGCGACCGGGCCAAGACGGTCAACTTCGCCACCCTGTACGGCCAGGGCCCCTTCGGGCTCGCGCGTCAGCTCGGCATCTCCATGGACGATGCGAAGCGGTTCATCTCGCAGTACTTCGAGCGCTTCGCGGGGGTAAGGCAGTTTCTGGACGGGCAGGTGGCGCAGGCGAAGGAGTCGGGCTACGTGGAGACCCTCCTGGGGCGGCGGCGCTTCGTGCCCGAGCTGCGTGCACGCGCATGGAACGTGCGCCAGTTCGGGGAGCGGGTGGCGCAGAACACGCCCATTCAGGGCACGGCGGCGGATCTGATCAAGGTCGCGATGATCCGGATCGGGCCGCTTCTGCGGCGAGCCCCCTGGGTGCGCATGCTGCTCCAGGTCCACGACGAGCTCGTATTCGAGGTCGAAGAGGGACGGGTGGACGAGGTGACGGAGACCGTGGTGGAGGCGATGGAGTCGGCGATCGAGCTGAACGTGCCGCTCAAGGTGGATGTCGGGACCGGAAGGACCTGGTACGACTGCAAGGCTTGAGGGGAGCCGGGAATCCGTGGATCAATCCGCGCCCGAGGGGTCCTGTCCACCCGCTGTCGGCGGCCTGGTTACAGCCCGTCGGCGAAATCTGTCCCGGATTGCCATGTAAGTGCCCCTCGCAACCGCCGATCTTGTCCGGCAAGCAACATCACCGCGGCAGCCGGCGGAGGCCCGCACGGAGGCTCGGCCCGCCGGTCCCGCGATCGCTACGGAGGATCGACCTGTGAGCCGTTCGGTAAACAAGATCATTCTGGTGGGCAATGTGGGCGGCGACCCCGATGTCCGCGTCACCAGCGCCGGGGTCAAGGTGGCCCGCATCTCGCTGGCCACGAACTGGCGTACCGGGGGAGAGGACCCGGAGGAGCGGACCGACTGGCACCGGATCAACCTGTGGGGCAGGTTGGCGCAGGTGGCCGAGGACTACGTCTCGAAGGGGGACAAGCTGTTCGTGGAGGGCTACCTCCAGTACGACTCCTACGAACGCGACGGCGTCACGATCCCGACGGCGGAGGTCAGGGCGCGCGAAATGATCATGCTGACCCCCCGCGGCAACGGGGCGTAGTCGGTGAAAGGCGCGGTCGGCCTGCCGGTCAGTTCGCGGTCCAGAAGCCCGAGAGAGAGTCGCCCTGGGGGCTGTCCCGCAGCTTCTCGAAGGCGCGGTTGCGGATCTGGCGGATGCGCTCGCGGGTCACACCCAGAAGCGAACCGATCTCCTCTAGCGTGCGTTCTTCGCCGTCGTCCAGCCCGTAGTACAGGTACAGGATCTTGCGCTCCCGCTCGGTCAGGTAGCTGTCGAACATCGTCTCGAGGTAGTTCCGGCGAGCGATCGCCTCTACGTCCTCCTCGATCTCGGTGCCGTCCGCGCCGGCGAAGCGTTCCCCGAAGCTGGCGCTGTCCCGGTCGCCCCGGTCGAGGGGGGCGTCCAGGCTGAGTTCGGCGGCCGCGACGCGGCGCAGGGCCCGTACCGTGTCCAGGGGCTCCTCCATCTCGCGGGCGAGCTCCTGGTCGGTCGGCGTGCGTCCGAGTTGCTGGGTCAGCGTGGTGTTCGTTCGCGCCAGCCGGGCGAGGTTCGAGTTCTGGTTGAGTGGTATGCGGACGGACCGGGTCTGCTCGGCCAGCGCCTGCAGGACCGTCTGGCGAATCCACCAGACGGCGTAGGAGATGAACTTCACACCCTTGTCGGGGTCGAACTTCTTGACCGCCTTGAGCAGGCCCTCGTTGCCGATGCAGACCAGCTCGGCGAGTCCGAGTCCGCGGCCCTGGTACTTCTTCACATACGAGATGACGAAACGGAGGTTGGCGGTGACGAGCCGTTCCGCCGCTTCCTTGTCACCTGTTCGGGCCCGCCTTGCGAGAGCCCTTTCTTCTTCCGGGTCAGAGATGAGTGGGTAACGCTCCACATCCTGGAGATACTGATCGAATGAATCTAGGCCCCGCGAAGCTCCGAACAATGCCGTCCTCCTGAAAGGGTGGTTTGCACTCGACACTTCTCCCCGGTGGCAGAGGTGGCCAACTGGCCGTGCGGGTGGCGGGGGACCGCATTGTGTACGGCTCTGGATACCGGGGAAAGTGCAACCATTTTACCGTCTCCGGCGTCCGAAGTCAAATGTTTCGTAGTGGCCGCCGGGAGGTGGAGGGGGAGCGGCGTGATACGTGTGCGGCAAACTACAACGTTAGTTGTCGAAGATTGCCGCAAACGGATTCGGGCTCCGGCTCCTTCTTGCCTGCCGGTTCGGGAAGCCGGTAAGGAGGCTGACCACGTCGTAGCCGATGCGGAATTGGAGGTCGCGAAGTCCCCCTTCCGCCAGGGGCGCAGCCAGGTCGACGCGGACAACCTGCTTGGCCCCGGAAGGGAATCCCAGGCGCAGGCCCGCGCCCGTACCGGCCCGAAGCCCGGAATCGGTACCGAACGGCACCGTCCCGGCCCATCCGGCTCCGGCGTCGATGAAGACGGTGACTCCCAGGTCGAACAGGTCGAACGGGCTGCCCAGCGCGATCCGGTTCTCCATGTGGGCGATCAGCCTCCGCGCGGCGGGAAAGTCCTCCCGGCCGTAGCCCCGGACCGCATAGGGGCCGCCCAGCGTGAGCTGGAAGGGAAGCGAACTGCTCCACCCTCCCACCCCCGTCAACCCGAGGACGAGTGTATGCCGGGGGGCGCTCCGGGGCTGCCAGTAGAAGTATGCGGCCGCCTCGCCGAAGACATCGCGGAAAGCGGTGCCGCGGGTCGGCCCGTCCAGAAGCCTCGCCGCTTCGAAGGTCAGTTCCGAGTTGACGATCCAGTGGGATCCGGCGGCTCCGCCGAAGAGGGAAACCGTCCCGCGCAACTCGTGGGAACTCTCGTCAGGCGCCCAGCTCGGCGTTCCGACCGTGGTGGCGAAGGTGGCCAGCGCCTGGGTACCCACACGTACGTCCTGCTCACCGCGCAGCGCGTCCAGCCCTTCCCGGGTCACAAACCCGATGTTCCTCCTGCCGGCCAGCAGGTTGAGGCCCCAGGCCCGCCTTCCGTTCACGTGGGGTCGGAGCGCCGCGACCGTAGTGGCGTCCGCGGTGTCGGATTTGGAGAAGTCGAACCCGGAGACCACGGTGACGCCACCTGGAAACCCGTCGAACGAGATATCCTCCCACGAGAGGGCGGTGCCGACGATCGTGAGGTTCCCGGGTGTGCCGAATCTGCGGGCCAGGGCGGCGACCGCCCGGCGGGTCTGGATCGGAAGGTTCACATGGGTGAACGGCGAACCGGCTGCGCTTGCATAGCGAAACAGGTCCTCACGCCGGGAATAGGATTCGCCAAAAGCCCATTTGCCCACTTCACCGACGAAGGGGTAGGTCAGCGACTCGTACAGGAAATCGCCGGTGCGCGTCCTCCCTCCGCCGATCCGGGTGTCCAGGCGGGTTCCCGCCAGCCGGAGCGCGCGCAGCTGCAACCCGAGGTCCCGCCTCTCGTCCTCCTCGATCAGGTAGGCGCCGAGAAGCGTGCCGGTTCCCATGAGGTTCTCCTCGGTGAAGGAGAGCTGCGTGATCCTGAGACGCTGGTCGAATTCGAGGCGTCCGCCGAGCTTGAGCGTCCACTCGTCGCGGGTATCGACCACCACGTGGACTTCGCGTTCGTTCACGTGAACCGCGTAGACATCGGATTCCGAGATGAAGGGCAGGGCCCGGAGAATGCGCTCGGACTCCTCGAGCAGCAGGGGGTCGAAGCAATCCCCCGCCTCGAAGAGCAGCTCACCCCCGATGAAGCCCCTGGTGGTCCGGCGGTGGGCCCGGTTCGCCATGGAGCGAAGCCAATCCGTGAAGCGGCGCGTCCAGCCGGCCGACCCCGCGGAATCCGGAACCGGGGAATAAATCGTGTGGTTTTCGACGAAAATGCCGCCGATCACCGGACCCTCGCATTCGCGCTGTGCGTCCGGGTCCGCGGTCTCCTGCGCCGATGCCGGGTGGTGCACCGCCAAAACGGCCCACATCAATGCCGCCGAGACGGTCCAACGTGCGGTGGCGCCGGTCATGGTGTCATGGGGTGTGCGGGTCCGGTCCCGGGGGTGTAGCGCTTGTGATCTGTGAAGATGGTTAGACGCCGGTGGCCGTCAAAGGGTTCACGGGTCGGGTCCTCCGGGCGATGAATCCCGCGCGGCGACAGCGGCCGCCCGGCGTTGACGGCGCTTCTCCGCCAACGGTAGGATCACAGCCGGCGGTGGATCGGCATCGGGTACCGGTCCGGGAGTCCGTGGAGGGAATCGCCGAATTCATCCGCCGGCTCGTGACGGCCGAGAACAACACGGAGGCGGCTACTTGTCGAGATTCGAGAGCGACGCGCTGGAGTATCATGCCGAGGGGCGCCCGGGGAAGATCGAGGTGGTTCCCACCAAGGCTGTCGCGACCCAGAGGGACCTGACCCTCGCCTACAGCCCGGGCGTGGCGGTACCCTGCATGGCCATCCATCGCAATTCGGAGGAGGCCTTCCGCTACACGGCGCGCGGCAATCTGGTGGCGGTGGTCTCGAACGGCACCGCGGTCCTCGGACTCGGGAACATCGGCGCCCTGGCGGCCAAGCCGGTCATGGAAGGCAAGGGCGTCCTCTTCAAGAAGTTCGCCGGGATCGACGTCTTCGACATCGAGCTCGACACCGAGGATCCCCACGAAGTCATCCGTTTCTGCCAGCTGCTGGAGCCGACCGTCGGCGGCATCAACCTGGAGGACATTCGCGCGCCCGAGTGCTTCCTGATCGAGGAGACGCTCAGGGAGACGCTGCGCATCCCGGTCTTCCACGACGACCAGCACGGGACCGCGATCATCGGCGGGGCCGCGCTCGTCAACGCGCTGGAGATCACGGGGCGCGACATCGCCGGCACGCGTGTGGTGTTCGTCGGGGCGGGGGCGTCGGCGGTGGCCACGGCCCGGCATTGCCTGCGTCTCGGAGTGCGGCCCCAGAACCTGGTCATGGTCGATCGGACCGGTGTGATCCACGAAGGACGCCGGAAGGGGATGAACGACTACAAGGCGTTTTTCGCGACCGGGCGTGCGGTGCGTACCCTCGACGAGGCGATGGCGGGTGCCGACGTGGTCATCGGGCTGTCGGCGAAGGGCCTGATCACGACCGCAATGGTCGAATCGATGGCGCCGGCGCCGATCATCTTCGCCCTGGCCAATCCGGACCCCGAGATCACCCCCGAAGAGGTGGCGAGGGTGCGCGGAGACGCGATCATGGCGACGGGCAGGTCGGACTACCCGAACCAGGTGAACAACGTGCTGGGCTTCCCGTTCCTCTTCCGGGGCGCGCTGGATGTGCGGGCGCGCCGGATTGACGAGGGCATGATGCTGGCCGCCACCCGCGCGCTCGCCGAACTGGCCCGCGACGAAGTGCCCGAATCGGTGGTCAAGGCCTACGGAGACGTCGGGTTCGAGTTCGGCCCCGACTACCTGATCCCGAAGCCCTTCGACCCCAGGGTCCTGCTCCACGTGTCGCCCGCGGTGGCCAATGCGGCGATGGAGTCGGGAGTGGCCCGCATCTCCGTCGACCTCGACGAATACCGGGACCGCCTCGAAGCCAGCCTCGGACCGGGCCGGGAGGCGATGCGGAGGATCCTGGGGCGCGCGAGGAGGGAACCCGCGCGGATCGTACTCGCCGACGGCTACAACTCGCGCGTGCTGAGGGCGGCGGCGCAGGTGATGGAGGAAGGGACCGCGCGCATCGTGCTGATCGGGAAGCCCGAGAAGATCCACCGCTTCGCCGGCGAACTCGGCATCGAGCTGGGCGGCGCGGAGTGCATCCATCCGCCGGCCGTGGAGGCGACCCGCTACGCCTACGCCGACGCCTTCCACGAACGCCGGGAGCGCAAGGGGCTCACCCTCGCCGAGGCCCGCGCCCGCGCCTACCAGCCGGTCTACTTCGCCGCCATGATGGTCGGAGCGGGCGACGCGGACGCGATGGTGGCCGGGATCGACTCCAACTACCCGCAGATCCTGCGTCCCGCGCTGGAGGTCATCGGCACCTCCGGATCGGTCAGGCGCGTCTCCGGTCTCCACATGGTCGCCTTCCGCGACCGCGACCCCCTCTTCTTCGCCGACACCACCGTCAACATCGACCCCGACCCGGAGACGCTGGCGGAGATCGCGATCTCCGCGGCCCGCTTCGTGCACGACCTGGGGATCGAGCCCCGCATCGGGATGCTCTCCTTCTCCAACTTCGGCTCGGTCCGCCACCCGGAAGCGGCCAAGGTCCGGGAAGCGGTGGACTGGATCAAGCGCCTGGCGCCCGAGCTGCTCGTGGACGGGGAAATGCAGGCGGACGTGGCCGTGGACCCGCACATCATCGCGACGAAATACCCCTTCAGCGACCTTACCGGGCCCGCGAACGTCCTGGTCTTCCCCACGCTGAGCGCCTCCAACGCGTCCTACAAGCTCCTGGCGCAGCTCGGCAACGCGGAGGTCATCGGGCCGATCCTCCTTGGGATGAAGAAGCCGGTCCACATCCTGCAGCGCGGATGCAGCGTTCTCGACGTGGTGCACCTCGTCGGCATCGCGTCGGTGGACGCGCGCACGTAGCTGTCCGGTGGACGCCCGGCACCAACGCGATCACATTATCGGGTTGCCCCGCCGGCACCCGCCGGGCGCGGGCGGCGGTTCCCGACACTGATATCCAAAGCCAATTCGGAGGCTTCAACAGGTGGACCTCACACCACAGGGGCTGAACCCACGGGGGCGGGTGCGCCGGAACCTGTCTCCCGCGGAGCTCTACGAAGAGACACTGCGGCTCGGGACCGGCAGACTCGCACACGGGGGCGGCCTCGTCACGCTCACCGCGCCGCATACCGGGCGCTCGCCCAACGACCGCTTCATCGTGCACGAGGCCGCGTCGGCCGGCCTCATCGACTGGGGCGACGTGAACGTTCCAATCGCCGAGGAGCACTACGCGCGACTCAAGTCCGACATCATCGACCGGCTGAACGGCTGCGACCTCTACGTTCGCGACGCCAGGGCCGGAGCCGACGCCCGCTACGGCATCAACGTACGGGTGATCTCGGAGAGTCCCTGGCACGACCTCTTCGCCTACAACATGTTCCTGCGCCTCGCGATGGGGGAGGAGGACGGTTTCGATCCCGATTTTGTCGTATACCACGCTCCCTCCATGCAGGCCGACCCGGACCGTCACGGCACCAACTCCGGCGCCTTCATCGTGGTCCATTTCACGGAGCGGGTGGTGCTGGTCGGAGGCACCGCGTACGCCGGCGAGATCAAGAAGTCGATCTTCTCGTCGCTCAACTTCCTGCTTCCGGCGCGGGGCGTTCTGCCCATGCACTGCTCGGCCATCATCGGCGCGGCGGGCGACACCGCGCTCTTCTTCGGCCTCTCCGGCACCGGCAAGACCACCCTGTCGGCCAACCCGGAACGCCGGCTCATCGGCGACGACGAGCACGGCTGGAGCGACGACGGCGTCTTCAACTTCGAGGGGGGCTGCTACGCGAAGACCATTCGCCTGTCGCCCGAGGGGGAACCGGACATCCATCGCGCCACGCGCATGTTCGGCACGATCCTCGAAAACGTCGTCCTCGACGGGCGCACCCGCGAGATCGACTATGACTCGGGGGAGATCACCGAGAACACCCGCGCCTCGTACCCGATCCACTTCATCGGTAATGCGGTGCCCTCGGGGCTGGGCGGCCATCCGGAGAACGTGGTCTTCCTCACCGCCGACGCCTTCGGCGTGCTCCCCCCGATCGCCCGCCTCGACACGGAACAGGCCATGTACCACTTCCTCTCGGGGTACACGGCCAAGGTGGCGGGCACCGAAAGGGGCGTCACGGAGCCCCGGGCCGCCTTCAGCGCCTGTTTCGGGGCGCCCTTCCTGCCGCAGCCGGCCACGGTGTACGCCGATCTGCTGGGCGACAGGCTCCGGGTGCACGGGTCCCGGGCCTGGCTGGTGAACACCGGTTGGACCGGCGGGCGCTACGGGGTGGGCAGCCGTATGAAGCTGGGCTACACGCGGGCCATGGTCGCGGCGGCGCTGGGGGGAGACCTGGACGATGTACCGACCACGGTGGATCCGGTCTTCGGGCTGCATATTCCGGTGCGGGTTCCGGACGTGCCCGCCGATGTGCTCCTGCCGCGCGGCACCTGGGCCGACGGAAGCGCCTACGACGCGGCCGCGGCCGAACTGGCTGCCATGTTCAAGGGCAACTTCGAACAGTTCGCGGGTCGGGTGCCGGGCGGTGCAGGGGCGGCCGGGCCCGCATAGTCGCGCAGCACTCCGGGAAGACCATGGGCCGACCGCGGAGCCGCAGGTTCTGGCTGATCGCCGTGCTCGCCGTGTCCGGCGGGTGCGAGCAGGCCGAGAAGCTGCAGGACAGGTTCCGCGACCTGACTCCGTACGAGGAGTACCAGGCGTCGCTCGCCGAGGCGGGGCTGGCCGGCACCGCGCTGGCGAAGGACTGGACCAGGGCCGGACTGGATGCGCTGGACAACCCGGTCACCGTCGCCCTTCCCTTTCGGGAGACGGGTTACATCACCCCCGAGCGGCCCGCTGCGGTTACCTATCGAGTAACGATTCCGCGGGGACGCAAACTCACCTTCGAGGTGTCCCTCGAGTCGAGCGAGGGCACCCGCCTCTTCACCGATCTCTTCCGGGTCCCGGCCGACGCCGGGGATCCGCTCAGGCCCGTCTTCTCCTCCGACTCCGTGCTGCGCACGTTCGCGCACGAACCATGGCGCGCGGGCGACTTCATCCTCCGGATCCAGCCCGAGCTGCTGCGCGGCGGCACCTACCGGGTGACCCTCCGGGAAGAAGCCCAGCTGGGGTTCCCGGTGGAGGGCCGCGGCATGGGGTCGATCCGGAGCGTCTTCGGGGCGGCCCGGGACGGTGGGCGGCGTGAGCATCACGGAATCGACATCTTCGCCCCGCGCGGGACGCCGGTGCTGGCGGCTTCCGGGGGTCGGGTCCGGGGCGTGAGGGAGACGTCGCGCGGCGGCAAGGTCGTCTGGATCCGCGATCCGGTCCGGGAAGCCAGCCTCTACTATGCCCACCTGGACAGCCAGCACGTCCGGAGCGGCGAGCTGGTCGAGCGCGGGGATACCATCGGCTTCGTGGGGAATACGGGGAACGCGCGCACCACTCCGCCGCACCTGCACTTCGGGCTCTACCGGCGGGGGCCGGTCGATCCGTATCCGTTCCTGGACCCCCCACGCGGGGAGCTTCCGGAACTGACGGCCGACGTGGAGCTGCTGGGGGTCGGGGTGCGTCCGGTTGACGATGGAATACGGTTGCGGGCGGCGCCGGGGAGGCGGGGCGAGATCGTGCGCGAGCTGGATCGCGGGGTGCGCCTCCGGGTGCTTGGCGCGTCGGGTGACTGGTTCCGGGTGGGGCTGCCCGACGG
>CAZTOF010000233.1:0-4498 GCA_964615515.1 uncultured Gemmatimonadaceae bacterium | reverse complement strand
CATTTAGGCTTTTCGGGCGAATAAGCGCCCTTGCGCAACGGCGGGGTTGCCGCTGGGGGGACCTTCCGGCGGGCCCTACAACTCCGGGTCGATCCCCCTGATCTGCAGAATCCGGGCGAGCGCTTCGCCGATCTTGTTGTTTGGGGTCGAAGCGCCCGCGGTGATCCCAAGCTCGAAGGGGCCCGGCGGCAACCAGTCCGCATCGGCCACCTCGGGTGCGTGGGGATCGAGCTCGGGCTTGTGGTTGATGACGCCCGACCCCGTGTCGATGCACGACGCGTCGCCGATGTGGTAGGTCGTGGTGTACTCGCGGCAGAGATGGGCCAGGTGATTCGTGTTGGAGGAGTTGTAGCCCCCCACCACGATCATGATGCCGGGAGGGCTCTGCATCATCTCCAGCACCGCGTCCTGGCGCTCCTGGGTCGCGGAACAGATCGTTCCGAAGGACCGGAAGTTCGCCTGCGCGTGCTCTTCCCCGAACGCACCTGCCATCATCTCGCGCAGGCGGCCTCCGATGGCCAGCGACTCGGTGGCGAGCATGGTCGTCTGGTTGGCCACCCCGATCCGGGCGAGGTCCCGGTCGGGGTCGAACCCGTCGGAGCTGCGGTCGGCGAAGTGCCGGATGAACTCCTCGCGGCTCGGCGCGCCGGCCGTCCCGGTCATGTATGCCCCCACCGACTCGGCCTCGGCCATGTCGCGCACGATGATGTACCTGCCCCCGGCGTGCCGGTTCACCTGGCTGGCCGTGGCACGGGACTCCTCGTGGGTGTACTTGCCGTGGATGACGGCCGTAAAGCCGTCCTTCGCGTAGCTGTTGACCCGCTTCCACACCAGCAGCACGGAGCCGCAGGTGGTGTCGACGAGGACGCACCCGATCTCCTGGAGTCTCTTCATGTCCGCGAGCGTGACACCGAAGGCGGGGATGATCACGACATCGTCGCCGGTGACGTGGCCGAAGTCAAACTCGCCGTCGGCGCCCGGCAGGATCAGCTCGATGCCCATCTCCTCGAGCCGGAGATTCACGTGCGGGTTGTGGATGATCTCGCCGACCAGGAAGACGCGCTTGTCCGGGAACTTGTGGCGCGTCTCGTAGGCGTAGTCCACCGCCCGGTCCACGCCGTAGCAAAAGCCGAAGTGCTTGGCCAGCCGCACTTTGACGTCGCCGAAACGGTCGCTGTACCCGCGGGAGCGGATGCGTTCGACGAGGGCGGAGTGGTACTCCGACTCGATGATGGGCCTGACTTCGGCCTTGAGTCCGAAACCCTTGCGGAAGTAGGTCTGTTGGGTGGCGGTACGCATGCTGGTTCCGCGGGAAGCGGGTTGGTGGTCCGGTCGGTCGTGCCGGCGCCTGTAACGCGCCGGGCAGGAGCAACGAATATACATTGTGGGCGGGGCCGGGGGTATCTTCGTGCTCCCCGGCGCTTGGGTCCGTGGACCAGACGTTACGGAACTCACCCTTGACAAGGGAGGGCAGGGACATGAGGGCAGGGACATGAGGAAGGCCGGTAGGTTTGCCAACAGCGAAACACTCATGAAGGTATTGTCGGCGGGTGCCGTGCTCCTCTGGGGCTGCGCGGACCTGGCCCTGGAGGACCGGATACCGTCCAGGCTGGGTGTCGTGCCGATTGGCGCCGTATTCGGCCAGGGGGAACCGGCAAAGCTGGAAGTCGTCGCCTGGGACCAAGACGACGAGCCGATGCCTGTCCCGAGCTGGGCACGGCCGTTCTGGTCGGTGTCGGACGAGTCGATTGCGACCATAGACCCGGATGGAACCGTGACGGGGCTGAAGAGCGGCCAGGTCGGTGTCACGGTGGGGCTGGCGGACCTGAGGGCGCTGGTGCCGGTTCGTTTCAACCCCGACCGCCTGCGCCTCACCGCACCGGTGATCTACGTGACCCAGGCCGCACAGGATCGCCGCAGCAACGTGCAACTGATCGCGGGACGGTCCGCGCTCCTCCGCGTCTTCGCGGTGGGCGACGTAGTCAGCTACTTCGACGCCGGGGTTCGCGTCACGCTGCTACAGGGGGACCAGGTGGTCTTCGAGGGACTCGGCGACCCGGCACCGGACGGGATTCCCACCCGGGTGGACGAGTCGAATCTGGACATGTCCCTGAACGTCGCGATTCCCGGGTCCGCCATTCAACCCGGCGTCCGCATGGTGGTGGAGCTCGATCCCGACGGAGTGGTTCCCCTGCTCCCGGAAAGCCGGACCCGGTATCCGGAGACGGGCTCGACGGAACTCGACGTCGTGGCGCCGCAGTTGTTCCGCCAGGTCTTTGTTCCGACCCTCTCGATCCAGAACCCGGACATGTCGGTATACGACTGGCTGGAGGGAATCGGTCCGCGCACCGAACAGACGTACCGCGCCAGGAACATGCTGCCGATTGCGGAGATGGAGGTCGAGGTTCACGATGCCTTGAACACCAGGTCCGTGGACGGCAGCTGGGGTGACTGGATCAACGAGATAAGGCTGCTGAACATTCGGGAGGGCCGCCGGGGCTACTACTACGGTGTCGCGGCCTCGAACACATATGGTGTGGCGGGCCTCGGCAGCTTCGCCAATCCGTGGAGCGTGGGGACGGACATCGACTACGTCTACACGCACGAGGTCGGACACAACATGGATCTGCGCCACGCCCCCTGCGGCAATGCGGGGGGACCGGATCCGGGCTATCCGCACGACAATGGCTCGATCGGAATCTGGGGGTATGACGTGGAGCGCAACGCCCTGTATAACCCGGCGCGCTACAGGGACGTAATGAGCTATTGTTTCGATTGGATCTGGATCAGCGACTACCAGTTCCGCCGGGCGACCAACCACCGGGTCCGCCACGATGGAGGAGTCGACCTTGACGGGGGGGCGGCAGCTTCCGGAGCCCCGGGCCGAGGTGAAATGCTGGTGGTATGGGGCCTGGTCCGGGACGGGGATTTGCGGCTGGATCCCGCGTTCGTGCTGGAAGGACCTGCGGAGCTTCCCGAGCGGCCCGGTCCGTACCGGGTCGACGGACTGGGCGCGGGTGGCGAGGTCAGGTTCTCCCTGTCGTTTGCGCCGGCCCCGCTGGAATTCGGGGGAGCCTCGTTCGCCTACCTCGTTCCCTACGAGCCCGAATGGGCTTCCACGCTCGACCGGATGGTGCTGACCGGGCCTGAGGGAGAGTACACCATGACCCGCGACGGCGAACCGGAGATGGCCGTGTTGACGGATCCGTCGACGGGAGTGATCCGGACCATCGCCAGGAACTGGGATGGAGGCCCCCTTCCCGGCGAGGAGACCGCCCACGTGACGCTCACCAGGGGGATTCCGGGGCGCGGGTTGCGGTAACGGGCCTTCGCCCCCGAGTCGTTGAAAGAGTACCGGGCACCCACCCGCCTGCAAGAAAACAGTGGTACATTGCGGGACGGGCCGAGGGTATCTCGACCCCCGCAACCACCCGGGCCGCTCACCCGAGCCCCCAACCTGTCCGGAGCCGGAGCCTTGCTGAGCAGGCTGATTTTCATCTTCGTCGCCGTGCCACTGCTGGAGCTGGCAATCTTGCTGCGGATCGGCCAGTGGATCGGACTGATGCCTACGGTCGCGCTGGTCGTCACGACCGGCGTTGCGGGGGCGGCGCTGGCCCGTCAGCAGGGCGTCCGGGCGTTCCTGGCCGTGCAGCGGGAGTTGGCGTCGGGCCGGCTGCCGGGTCGGTCGCTGCTCGACGGGCTCGCCATCCTGGTTGGGGGAGCGTTGCTGCTGACCCCGGGCGTGCTGACCGACCTGGTTGGGTTCAGCCTGCTGATTCCGGTGTCGCGGCGGTGGCTGCAGAGGCTGGCCCGGCGCAGTCTGGAGCGCCGCGTCCGCGAAGGGAGCGTCGAGTTCCAGGTGTACGGCGCGGACGGCGCGGCCACGACCAGGCGCGCGGAGGTGCATACCCGCGGTCCCCGCTCCGAGCCTCCCCGATGAGCCGCGACATCTCCTTCCTGGAGCGCCTGCTCGACGCCCCGGGCCCGTCGGGTTTCGAATCCCGCGCCGCCCGCGTCTGGACCGACGAGGCGGAATCGTTCGCAGAGAGCTGGTCCGACGTGGTGGGCAACAGCTACGCGGCCGTGCGTCCCGAGGCGCGGCCGCTGGTGCTGCTCGCCGGCCACATCGACGAGATCGGGCTGCAGGTCACCCACGCCGACGAGTCGGGGCTGCTCTACTTCGGGGGGATCGGCGGCTGGGACCCGCAGGTGCTGGTCGGACAGCGCGTGCGCGTGCTGGGTGCGCGGGGCGACGTTGCCGGGGTGATCGGGCGCAAGGCCATCCACCTGATCGAGCCGAAGGAACGGGAGAAGGCCGCAAAGGTGAAGAAGCTCTGGATCGATGTGGGAGCCGGGTCGAGGGGGGAACTGGGCGAGCTGGGGGTGCGCGTGGGCGACCCGGCCGTGCTCGATGCCGGTATGGTGCGGCTGGCCGGGGACCGGGTGGCGAGCCGGGCGATCGACAACCGCGTCGGCGCGTTTGTCGTGCTGGAGGCGC
>CAZTOF010000232.1:0-4112 GCA_964615515.1 uncultured Gemmatimonadaceae bacterium | reverse complement strand
AGGTTGCCTGGGCCGTCCGTTTTATCCGAATGGCCGGCGGGTTCTTCGCTCTCCTGGTGGTAAGCCTGTATCTGCTGTGACGATTTCAGATACCGGACGTCACTGGCCAGCGTTACGGCTCTGGCGGGGCGATCATGAAGTCTTGCAGCCTCTGCTGCCACACCAGTCGGACCGTCTCATCTGTCATCGGGAAGTTCTCCACTTCACACTCGCCTGCGACGTTCTCCAAGAACTCTTCACCAGCCGGACCGTCTCTCCGTCCATCGGGAAGTTCTCCACCGTGCACTCGCCAGTTCTTCGACCGGGAGAACTGGGAGGTGCTGGTCAAGGTGCTTTGACGGTTGCGCAACGAACGGGCATGTGTAATTACCTACCGTAAGGGTAACTGGTCTCGGCTATCGGGTGTCGGTGACGGATACACGGACGGGCCGTGAAGTGGGGTATGAGAATGGACTGGGACCTGTCCTCACAGCCTTTGGGGACGCCTGCGAAGGGGACTGACCGGGACGACCGCCACGGTTCCGCACACCGGTTTCGGTCTCCTGTTTTTTCTGGGCTCTTGAACGCCGTTCGTTTCGCCCTCGGGCGAACCGCCGGCGCTACGACGCCCGCGTCCGGGACGGAACTCGAACGGGAAGGGTGGGCCGCACCCGAGCGGTGGATCCTGTCGCGGCTGTCCGGCACCGCGGCGGCGCTGTTGGGCCTGCTCGTCGGTCTCGCGCCGGTCGCGGCGGAGACCACGCCTACCCTTCCGGAGAACCTGACGGAGGCGGCCGTCTCGGCCTTCATCACCAAGAACGACATCGACACGGTCGAAGCCCTCATCGCGGCGCTGCCGCCGTTGCACAAGAAGTACTTCGTTGCGCTCCATTCATCGCAGAGCCCGGCGGCGTCCTTCGTCTCCGCGAGCCATCCGCGGATCGTCTCGTGGGGTGCGGACTCCCGTTTCATCCTCACTTGGACGACGGATCCGGACAGCCCGTCGCACGAGCAGGTCGAGTTCCTGCAGCCGGTTCCCGACGAAGGCAAGTGGATCGCCGGCGTGATCGACTTCTCAGACGATACCGTCGAGATCAGCCAGCCCGCCACGTGCGCGAGCTGCCACACGTCGATCAACCGGCCGATCTGGGGTGCGAACGTATGGGGGGGCGAGCCCTCTAACCGGTTCGACGGTACGGAAGAGGACGGCTCCAAAGCGGCGAATGATCTCTACGAGACGTTGAAGACGTCGACGGATCCGCGGATCACCCGCCTTCAGTTCAGCATCGAAAGTGGGAGGCGGCGCCGCCTTGTACACCGGCCCCCGACCGGGATCGGCTACCCGAACTGGGAGTTCGCCCGAACTCTCGCGCTGCGGCACGCGGAGGTGATGTTCAAACGCCTCATGGCGCGACCGAACGCCGCCGCGATCCGCGCTTCGCTGATCTGCAACGGCCCCCCGCGCCCCGGGGGCGTCTTCCTTGACCGCGGCCTGTGGGATCTCCGCTTCCTCGCCGATGGTTCGGGAGTCCAAGGCTGGTCGACCGGAAACTCGCGCTGGTCCAACGACATCTACCGGGGCGGGGCGGGCAGCGTGACCGGTGGAGTGTGGTTTCTTGGACTGCACGACGCCTACAAGAGGCACGAGGCTGTTCGTTCGCTCTATGCGGGTACCGACAACGACGATTCGATAGACCGCGGCGGGGTCTCCTTTGAACTGGGCCTGCATCATGCGCCGGGAAAGGCGACCGCCGCGGCCGAACTGCTGGCGGCATACAACGAGTTCTTCGACACCAGCGGCCAGAAGTTCCTCGATGCGCGTTCGGGTCGCTCCCACCACTTCCTGGGTAGCCGGCCGTGGACTTTCCTCTACAGCGAACGCGTGATGGAGCAGCACGGTCTCGGTTTCGCGGACCGGGTGTGCGACGTGTTGCGGCCGTCGGCCCCCAGTGCGGTCTCGGCGGAAGCCATCGGACTGTCAAGCGCCAGGATCACCTGGACGGACGAATCTTCCGACGAGACGGGCTTCTCTTTGGAGTACCGTCGAGAAGGCGGGGACCGTTGGTGGCTACCCGGCGGCACTGTGGACGCCAACGCGACGGCGGCGACCCTGGGGAGCCTCACGCCCGGCACTCGCTACCTGGTCCGCGTCGGCGCCACCCACAGTCTCCACGACACGGCGTGGTCCGGACACGCCAGCGTGCGGACGCTCTTCGACGCCAACGGCCCGCCCGGCCTCGTCTTCGCGCCTTCGGCGCTCACCGTGGACGAAGGCGCCTCCGGCCGCTACACCGTGCGCCTGGCCTCGCGGCCCTCGGCGAACGTCACGGTGACCATCACGGGCCACGGCGGCACCGACCTCACACTCAACAAGACCCAACTCACCTTCCCGCCGGCCACTTGGCGCAGTGCCCAGACCGTGACCGTCACGGCCGGCGAGGACCCCGACGACCCGAACGATCTCGTCACGCTCGCCCACGCGGCGGCGGGCGGCGGCTACTCCCTGACCGGCAACCTGGTCGTCACCGTCACCGATGACGACCCCACGGTGGCCGCCTTCGCCACGACGTCGTCGAGTGCCGCCGAGAGTGCCGGCCCGCGCACTGTGACGGTCAACCTGAATCCGGCGCCCACGGCGGGGATCACGCTACGGTACACCGTCAGCGGTACGGCGACGTCGGCCTCGGACTACACGGCGCTCAGCGGCACGGTCGTCGTCGCGGCCAGCGCCACCAGTGCCACCATCCCGGTCACGCTCACCGACGACCCCTTGGACGAGCCCAACGAGACGGTGATTCTGACGCTCTCCCCGGCCGACGGCTATACCATCGGCACCAACGGGATGCACACCCTGACCATCACGGACAACGATGTCGCGACCGTTTCGACCCTGGTCGGCAACCATGGTCAGGCGGACGAGCAGAACACCCCCCAGAGTCTCGGGTTCGACATCGCCCAGGAGTTCACGACCGGCAGCAACAGTCTGGGCTACGTCCTGCGCAGCGTTGCAGTGCAGTACCAACGCGTCCGCGTTCCGGTTTCGGTGTCCGCCGGCATCTGGACCGAATCCAGCGGGGCTCCGGACACTTTGGTCGGCGCGCTGACGAACCCCGCCTTTTCGAATGCGGGCCGGACGACCGTCACCTACACGACCGCGGGCATCGGGCTTGCGGCGAACACTACGTATTTCTTCGTGCTGGATTCGTCGTCGGCCACTCAAGGTTCGACGGGGCGGGTGACGAATTCGGGCAACGAGGACGCCAGCCCGGCGGCCGGCTGGAGCATCGGCAACAGCCTGCTGACCCGGCCGGCCGGCTCCACGGGCAATTGGAGTACCAGCCCCCGGGCCCTCAAGATGCGCGTCACCGGCCTGCTCAAGCAGCAGACCGGTCCCACGGTCACGATCGCGCCGAAGGCGAACACGGCAGTCACGGAAGGCGGGAACGCGGTGTTCACGGTGTCGGCCAGTCCCAATCCGACCGCGAACTTGGCGGTGACGGTGTCGGTGGCCGACGCGGCGCCCGGCGACTTCGTGGCATCAGGCAATGAGGGGACAAAGACCGTCACCATCGCCGCCAACACCGCCTCGAAGGACTACCCCGTGGCCACCGCGGGCGACGCGACGGACGAACCGAACGGACCGGTGACGGTGACGGTGGCCGCGGGCACGAACTACACGGTGGGCTCGCAGTCTTCGGCCTCGATCACGGTGACCGACGCCGACGCGACGTCGGTCACGCTCACCGGCAATACGACGGCGGTGCCCGAGGGGAGCACCAAGACCTTCACAGTGTCCATCGGCCGCGGCCTCTACAGCGGCGAGAAGTTGTCGGTCCCCCTGAGTTTCACCGGCACTGCAAGCCGGGGAACGAGCGGCGACTACACGCTGGCCTGCGCCCGGGCGATCGGCGTGACCTGTTCCAACCTGAACACCGGCCCCCTGACCGTGCTTTTCACCGGCCCGAACTCGGGTCAGTCCGCATCCTCGGTGACGCTCACGCTGACGGCACGCCGGGACACTGTCTCGGACGATGGCGAGACGGTGAACGTCAACGTCGGCGCGGTGACGGCCACCGGCCTCGGGGGCGGCGCGGCGGCGCCGACCGACAGTTTCAGGGAGTTCACCCTCACCA
>CAZTOF010000231.1:0-3760 GCA_964615515.1 uncultured Gemmatimonadaceae bacterium | reverse complement strand
TGACAAGTTCGGCGTGCCGCATGACACCGTGCGGGCGGCCGAGCGGTTTCTTCGCGCGGAAGGAGACGTAGTTGGCGACGCTCCTTCGCTCGAAATCGAGTTGTGCGATCCGGACGATATCCCGGTTCTTGAGGAAGCCGTGGCGGGCAAGGCGGACGTCCTCGTAACGGGTGACGGGGATCTCCTCGAAATCGCCGGGCGGGCGCCGTTGCCGATCATCGCTCCACGGGGCTTGTGGGAGGAGTTGGGGTCGAACTCGCATTGATCCGTGGCCAGTTCGGCCGGAGGGCTGCGCCGTCGGGCGAACCCGCCGGTTCCGGTTGACTCTCTTCCCCGCCCGGGCGATTTTTCCTCGCTGTTCCTTCCTAATCCCGCGTAGCTCAGCTGGTAGAGCAGACGGCTGTTAACCGTCGGGTCGCAGGTTCGAGTCCTGCCGCGGGAGCTTCTTATACAGGGGGTCGGTGGACGGACCCGCTCGCAACGCCCTCAGTGCCGGGTGCGGCCGTTCCGGGGCTCGATTCGCGATCTCAACCACGCGGCGAGCGCCGTGTCGTCCAGTTCGCCGGACGCAAGGGCCATCATCTTCTCGACCACTTCCGATTCCGGCGCGGCAAGGCCGAACCCGTTGAGACCGAGGAAGATGACGGCGGCCAGAAACGAGATCCGCTTGTTCCCGTCGCGAAAGGGGTGGCTGGAACAGATACCGAATGCGTAGTCGGCTGCAAGGCGCGGCAGGTCCGACTCGGGTTCGTACGTCCATCGGTGCCTTGCCCGGGCCAGGGCGGCCTCGAGGGCCTCTTCGTCGCGCAAGCCGATGAGGCCGCCGTGTTCGCGGATCTGGTCGAGGTGGACGGCTTCGATGACCAGCCGGGGAACCCACCGCGGCTCCGGCCCGGTCACCTGGCGAGTTCTCGGAGAGCTCCCCGGTATCGCTTCTGGGCCTCGACCGCGATGTTCAGCCCTTCCTCCACATCCGGATCGTAGGGGCTCAGCAGGATCCCGTTCGCCGTCTCCACGGCCAACACTTCGTCACCCGCCTCCAGGTGAAGGCGTTCCGCCATGTCCTTTGGCAGGGTGGCCCCGACGGATCCTCCCATTCGCCGCAGTTTCACGTTTCTGACCATGAGCCCCTCCTGGTAGCACCGTAATGCTACTCCGTTGTCGTCATTCAGGCAAGTGATCCCCCTGGGCAGGATCCTCCTGGGCAAGCGGCGGTACCGTTGGGAGGATTTGCGGAGAACCCGCAGCCAACCTGTTGCCAGGTGCCGGACCCGCTCGCTACGATGCCGATCCCAGTGAACCAGCCCATCAGGAGCAACCATGATTCCCGCACCCATCGCCCGTCCAATCACCCCTTTGGCGACCCGGACGTCCACCGCGCTCACGCTCGCGTTTCTCGCGCTCGTAACCACCGCACCCCCGCCCCTCGCCGCCCAGTCCGGCGCCTTCGGCCACGCGGTCGTGATCGACGGCGACGAAATCCTCATCGCCGAACCCACGACCTCCTTCCGGCCCGGCGCGGTCCACGTATACGACAGGTCCGACGGCGCCTGGCGCGAATCCAGCGTTCTGCACGCCCCCGGCCCGGAGCGCGCGGACGGTTTCGGCACGCTGCTGTCCAAAGCCGGCAACACCCTCTTCATCGGCCAGCGCGGGGGCCCGCTGCACGTCTTCGAACGCGGTGACGACGGCGGGTGGAACGCCGCGGGAACGATCGCGGACGAAGAGACCGCCGGAGAGTCACCTTCATGCCGGTTCGACGGTTACTGCGGGACCGACTTTGGCCTCAGTCTGGCCGCGGACGGTGACTGGCTGATGGTGGGTGTGACGGGGTCGGAGACGAGGGAGGGCCCGAGGACACTGGAGGCGCCCCCCCGGGGCGTAGTCTACGCATACCACCGGGACAGCGACGGAAACTGGGTGCAGCGACAGAAGCTGCAGCCGGCCGATGGCGCGAGCGGCGACCTCTTCGGCACGGCCATCCTGTTCACCCCGCACGGCGTCCTGATCGGCGCACCCGGGTGGAACGCCGGGAGCGAGGAGGGCGAAGCTGCGGGTCGCGTCTATCACTTCCGCCTGATGGAGGGGGTTTGGGGCGAAGCCGGAGCTCTCGAATCGGCCGCCGAAGCCAACGCGAACTTCGGGTCGGCCCTGGCGGCAGCCGGTGACAGGGTCCTGACCGGGGCGCCGGGAACGGACGACAGCCGCGGCGCCGTCTTCACGCATTCATGGAACGCCGATCTCACCCGGTGGGTCCCCGCCGACGGACGGCTCACCTTCGCGAACGGCGAGAGCGGCGACCGTTTCGGCGCTGCGGTGGCCTTCGCCGGAAACGACGTGTGGGTCGGCGCGCCGACCACGCGCGGCTACGAAACCGGCTCGGTCTTCGTGTACGAGGCCGGCGGCGACGGTTCGCTGCCCGCCGCGCCGCGCCGCATCCGGCTCCCCCGCGCGGAGACGGTCGAGAGCGACCGTTTCGGCGGCCTGGTCGTCGCGGATGCCGGGGTGGTCGCCGTCGGGGCGTCCGGCATGCACCACCGGGCGGGTTCGGTCCACCTCTTCGACCGCGGCGACGACGGCTGGGGCGACGGCACGATGCTCGTGAGCGCCCCCGACGCGATGGTGCCGATCGTCGGCGAGGAACACCTCTGCACCGAGGGCCGGGCCGCCCTCTTCGACTGCGAGGAGGTCGAGCTGCTGGCCTACATTCCGCCCTCGCTGCTCAGGGCCGAGGGCCGCGCGCGCGGCGTGCGCGCCAACGACAACTGGGGCTGGACCGACCCGGAAACGGGGCGCGAGTATGCGCTGGTGGGACGCAACGACGGTACATCGTTCATCGACATCACCGACCCGGCCAACCCGGTGCTGGTAGGCGATCTGCCCAAGACGCCGGACACCCCGCCGTCCCAGCTGTGGCGGGACATCAAGACGTACAGGGACCACGCCTTCATCGTGGCCGACGGGGCCGGGAACCACGGCATGCAGGTCTTCGACCTCACCCGTCTGCGCAACGTGTCCCCGGACGAGATGCCGGCGCTCTTCGAACCCGATGTGCACTACACGGAAGTCGCGAGCTCGCACAACATCGTCATCAACGAGGAGACCGGCTTCGCCTATGCGGTGGGGAGCCGGGGCGGCGGCGAGTCATGCGGCGGCGGCCTCCACATGATCGACATCCGGGATCCGAAGAACCCCGAATTCGTCGGTTGCGGCTCCTCCGAGGGAATCCACGACTCGCAGTGCGTGGTCTACCAGGGGCCCGACGAGCGGTACCGGGGCCACGAACTGTGTCTGAACTCAAATGGGGACGTCTTCCAGATCACGGACGTGACCGACAAGGACAACCCGGTCGAGGTGTCGACGGGGTCCTCGACCAATCCGGCCTACATCCACCAGGGCTGGCTCACCCCCGACCACCGCTACTTCTACCAGAACGACGAAGCCGACGTGATAAGGGGCAACGTCGAGAAGACCCGCACGCTCATCTGGGACCTCAGCGACGTCGAGGACCCCGTGCTCGTCAAGGAGTTCATGGGTTCGCACCCCGCGAGCGCGCACAATCTCTACGTCAAGGACGGCCTCGTCTACCAGGCCAACTACTTGTACGGCTTGCACATACTGGACATCTCCGATCCCGCGAATCCGCGTGAGGTGGCGGCCTTCGATACGGCGCCGTACAGGGAGGGGCCGGGATTCGGGGGGGCTTGGAGCAACTACCCGTATTTCGAGAGCGGTACGGTGATCGTGACCAGCATGCAGG
>CAZTOF010000230.1:0-3586 GCA_964615515.1 uncultured Gemmatimonadaceae bacterium | reverse complement strand
CCGGAAACACCCACGCCCCCGGCACGAACCCGGTGGCCCGGTTCCGGCGCAGCAGCAACACCTCGGGCCCGTCCCGCCCCTCGCGCAGCAGCACCACCGTCGCGGCCGGACGCGGCACCGCCGGTACGGCAGGCACGGCGTCCAGCGTCTCCACGAACCCCTCCGGCAACCTCTCGGCCGGTATCTCGTAGTCCGGCCGCACGCATGTGTTCGCACGCCGGCTTTCCCGCCCGCCGTCAGCGACCCGCCGCATACCTGTCCTTCCCGGGCTCCGACCCGGCGGCCTGGCGACAGTCGGTGCGTCCCCACTGGCCCGATTCACTCACAGTGGTGTCCTTTCGGGGTGACGGTACTCGTGTCGCGCGGGGACGGAAGGTACCTGCCGGGCGGAGTTGCGGACAGCCGCGGCACCTCCCCGCGGACTCATTCCTGCGGCCAAAATGGCCGATTCGATGATCGCTTCCTGCCAAAGTGGCAGAACCTCCGGCCGTAACGACCGGGTCGGTCTCTTCGTAAGGTTCTGGCAAGGTTCTGGCGTGTACACCATACTCTACACCCGAGCGGGGCACGGACGGACCCCCACGGCAGGGCGATGAGGGCGGCGGAGGGCACCGTCGGCTCGAAGCCACCCCACGGCCCGGTCCCCGCTTCGCACCGAGACGACAAGGCGAAATCGACATGAGCCGAAGGTTCTCACTACCAGTCCTTCCGCTGCGCGACACGGTCGTGTATCCGGGCGTGGCCGTCCCCATTTCTGCGGGCCGGCCGGGCACGGTCGAAGCCGTGCAGGAGGCGCTCGACGACGACCGGCGCCTCTTCGCGGTGGCGCAGAACCAGAACCAGGACGATCCCGATCCGCAGATACTCTACGCGGTCGGAACCATCGTGCGGATCATCCAGACGCACCGGGTGCGGGGCGGGATCCAGCTCCTGGTGCAGGGCGAGACGCGGGCCCGGGCGGTGGCGTACGTCGACGACGGCGAGGCCATGCTGCGGGCCACGGTCGCGCCCCTCGAACGCCGCAACCTGGCCGACCCCGAGGACCCGGCCATCAAGGCCCTCGACGCCGAGCTCCGCGACCGCGCCGCCGAGCTCGCCACCCGCCGCGGGGCCACGGCGGAGAACCTCAACCAGCTCATCCAGGGGGTGGACGATCCCGGTGCCTTCGCCGACCTCGTCGCCTTCCAGCTCGACCTGCCCACCTTCGAGAAGCAGTCGCTGCTCGAGACCCTCGACGACCAGGAGCGCATGAAGGCCGCGCTGGTGGCGGTCGAGCGCGAGCTCGTCCGGCTCGACGCCCAGGAGGACATCCAGGCCAAGGTCCAGGAGGAGCTGGGCGAACGACAGCGCGAGATGCTCCTGCGCGAACAGATGAAGCAGATCCGCAAGGAGCTGGGCGAGGAGGGGGAACGCGACGAGGTCGACGAGCTGCGCGAGCGCATCGGCAAGCTTGATCTGAGCGAAACCGCCCGCAACGAGGTCGAGCGGGAGCTGAAGCGCCTCGACCGCACCGCCCCGCAGGCGGCCGAGTACCAGGTCATCCGCACCTATCTGGAGTGGATCACGGAGCTCCCCTGGAGCGACCGCACCGACGACAAGATCGACCTGCACCGGGCCGAGGAGATCCTAGAGGAGGACCACTACGGACTGGAGGACGTGAAGGACCGGGTGCTCGAGTTCCTGGCCGTGCGCAAGCTGCAGCAGGAGAGGTACGGCGAGGACGGGGACGGGGAAGCGGAGGGTGGTGAGGAAGCGGTTGGGGAAGCCGGGGCGGGCGACGAGGGCGTGGCGCAGGACACACCCGGGGTGGACGACGAGAATGACGCCGACGAGGTCGCGGCCGAGGGTGAGTCCGCCAACGGCGCGGGCAAGCAGGAAGGCGGCCGGAGTGAGGATGACTCCGCCGGGGACCCCGTCGCCACCACCGGCGGCAAGGGCCCGATCCTTCTCTTCGCGGGACCGCCGGGCGTGGGCAAGACGAGCATCGCCAAGTCCATCGCGCGGTCGGTGGGACGCAAGTACGTGCGCATCTCGCTGGGTGGCGCGCGCGACGAAGCCGACATCCGGGGGCACCGCCGCACATACGTCGGGGCCATGCCGGGGCGGATCGTTCAGGGGATGAAGGAGGCCGGCAGCAAGAACCCCGTCTTCCTCCTCGACGAGGTGGACAAGCTCGGCGTCTCGTTCCAGGGCGACCCCAGCGCGGCGCTGCTCGAGGTGCTCGACCCGGCCCAGAACTCGACCTTCATCGACCACTACCTGGGCGTGCCCTTCGACCTCTCCGAGGTGCTCTTCATCGCGACGGCCAATTACGAGGACCGCATCCCGCCGCCGCTTCTCGACCGGATGGAGACGGTGGGCTTCCGCGGGTACACCGAGGGCGAGAAGCTGGAGATCGCGCGCCGCTACCTGCTTCCGCGACAGATGCTGGAGTCCGGGCTGCGCGAGGAGGAGCTCACCGTCGGCGACGACGCGATCCTGGCGGTCATCCAGAAGTACACCCGCGAGGCCGGCGTGCGGCAGCTGGAGCGCGAGCTGGGCAAGCTGGCCCGCAAGGTGGCCCGCAAGATCGCCTCCTCCGAGACCGAGGGCATGGAGATCACGCCCACGATCGGGACCGAGATGCTGGGACGGCCGCGGGTCCACCCGGAGCGCCGGGCGGCCGAGGACACCATCGGCGTGGCCACCGGGATGTTCTACACCCCGATGGGCGGCGACATCATGTTCGTCGAGGCCAGCGTGATGCCGGGCGAAGGCGGCCTGGTGCTCACGGGGCAGCTGGGCGATGTCATGAAGGAGTCGGCGCGCGCGGCGCTCTCATACGCCAAGAGCCACTACACGACGCTCGGCATCGAGGAGAGCGCACTCGAAAAGCGCGAAATCCACATCCACGTGCCGGCCGGCGCGGTGCCCAAGGACGGACCGTCGGCGGGCATCACCATGGCGACCGCGCTGATCTCGGCCGTCTCGGGACGAAGGGTGCGATCCGACCTGGCGATGACCGGCGAGCTCACGCTGACGGGCCGCGTGCTGCCCATCGGCGGCGTCAAGGAGAAGGTCCTGGGCGCGGTGCGGGCGGGGATCCAGGAGGTGATCCTGCCGAGCGAGAACGAGGCCCACCTGGAAGACCTGCCGGACGCGGTGCGGAACTCGCTGACGGTGCACCTGGTGGAGGATCTGCACCGGGTGATCGAACTGGCCATCCGTGCGCCGAAGAAGCGGGCGGTGAAGGCGACGATGACGGCGGTCACGGGCGAGGAGACGGGGGCGCCGCTTCAGGCCTCAGGGGTACGGACTCCGTGCCTTGGAGAGCACGCTGTGGGTGAGGCGCCCCGCCGCAACCGGCCACGGGGATTCTCCGGGCTGCGGGGGAATGGTCGCTGCTGGACTCGAACCAGCGACCCCTACGATGTGAGCGTAGTGCTCTACCAACTGAGCTAAGCGACCGAATGTGCACAGCCCCCGGCGAGCCTCCGATTCGGCGCTCGCGCGCCCATGGGCCGCCAGGGACCGCCAGTACCCCCACGGGGAATCGAACCCCGGTCTCCTGGCTGAGAACCAGGTATCCTAGTCCACTAGACGATGG
>CAZTOF010000229.1:0-2577 GCA_964615515.1 uncultured Gemmatimonadaceae bacterium | reverse complement strand
GCCGCCCCAGGCCCGGTGTCCTCCTCGCGCAGCTCGGCGAGCGCCCCCTGCGCGGCCCCCAGCATCACGAACGCCGCCGGGTTGCCGGTGTCGGTCCCGCGCTCCCCCGCCTCCGCTCCGATCCCGGGAAAGTGCCGCTCGGGAAACTCCGCGTCCGGGAGGAGCAGCTCGTACGGCGTGAACCGGGCGTAGGCGTCGTGAATGGCCACCGGAAACCGGACTGCCTAGCAGCGCGCGGACAAGACCCGGGGGGCGCCCTGCCAACGCGGCGCTTCGCCGCTCCCGGTGCTCACGCGGTTCTGTCCACGGCCTGCCCGCTCCCGGCCACGTCGCCGGGCGCGGTCGCGCCATCACCCCCCCGCACCGCCTCGATCCGGCCCGCCAGCCACCGGTTCGCCCAGAGGAGAACCAGCAGCACCACCGCCCACTGGATGAGCACCGTGCCGACGTTGTACGGGGAGAAGAGCGTCCAGTTCTCGCGAGCCAGGAAGTTCTCGCCCCCGGCCTGCCACAGCCACCACGCCATGAGCACGACCGCCTCGACCAGCACCAGGCGCATCGCCCAGTCCCACCACTTCCCGATCCGCACGTCCGAGTCCGGCGTGTTGATGAAGGTCTCCCGCCACTTCGTCACGCCGTACCTCACCACGGCGAAGGCGAAGAAGAACCCCGAAAGCATCAGCCCAACTCCCCACACCCAGTCCTGATTCTGGAAGATCCCGATCCTCATCGCCGACGGCACGCCCAGCAGGAAGCCCGCCGAGCCCACGATCATGATGGCGCGCCCGCGGGTCAGCCCCAGGTCGATCAGGATCCGCGCCGCCAGTTCGATCATCGCCACCAGGCTCGACCAGGCGGCGAAGACCAGCGCCAGGAAGAAGAGCGCCATGGAGAACTGCCCGGTCGGGATGTGGGCGAAGTGCTGCGGGACCCAGATGAAGGTGAGTCCCTCGTTCCCCGCGCCCACGATCTCGTCCGCCGCCTCGGGCATGACCGAGAAGATCGTGCACATCACCATGATGCCCGCCAGCAGCGACATCGAGTTGTTCCCGAAGCCGATCACGAAGCCGTTGAGCGCGGTGTCCTCGCGCGCCCGCATGTAGACCGCGTAGGAGAGCACCAGTCCCCATCCGGCGCCGGTGTCCCACGCGTTCTGGGTGAGCGCCTCCAGCCAGATCCGGACGTCGCCGAGCCGGCTGAAGTCGGGGGTGAAGAGGAAGGCCAGCCCGTCGGACGCACCCGGCATGGTCAGCGCCTTGACCGCGAGGACAACCACCAGGATCACCAGCGACGGGATCAGGAAGCGGGCCGCGGTCTCGATGCCGCGCACCCCCTTCGCCACGACGAAGATGCCCAGCCCGATGGCGATCGCGTGGAAGAGCACCGCCTGCGGCGTGGAGTTGAAGGCGCCCCAGAACTCGCCCGGGACCGCGGTCGGGATCTCGCCGCTCACCGTCGCCACGAAGAAGCGGATCGTCCACCCCATCACCACCGTGTAGTAGAAGAGGATCGCGGTGGCGACCCACGCCACCCACGCCCCCATCCACGCGAACTTCGGCCCGATCGTTTCGATGAACGACCCGACGGTGCCGCGCCGCGTCGCCTTCCCCATCCCGAATTCGAGGATCAGCAGCGGGACCGACCAAAGCAGCAGGAAGACCACCCACGCCACCAGGAAGCTGCCGCCCCCGTTGGATGCGGCGATGCGGGGGAAGCGCCAGATGTTTCCGGTGCCGATCGCCATGCCGAGCATGGCCAACAGCATGCCCCAGCGGGTTGTGAACACTGCCGATCGGGTCGACACGCGGGCGGCTCCTGGCTATGGGGTGGATGTGTGGTGATACCCTACGGTCTTGCGCGTCTCCAGGCCAGCCGCAGGGCTGCGCCCGGGCGCCGTGACCTTCTTCCCGGCGGTCCCGGCCCTTGTAAAGCTCCCGGCATTTCAGCGGCGATACTGCCCGCCCCCGGCTATCCGAGCCGCTCCCGGATCCACGCCACCACGTGGCCGAGCCCCACCCGCTCCTGGGCCAGAGTGTCACGGTCCCGGATCGTCACACTTCCGTCCTCGCCGGTCTGCCTGTCGACGGTGACGCACCACGGCGTCCCGGCCTCGTCCTGGCGGCGGTAGCGGCGTCCGATTGAACCGGCCTGATCGTAGGAGGCCGGAATCCTGGCACTTCGAAGCGTCTTGATGAGCTCCATGGCAGTCTCGGGCTGCCCGAACTTCTTCATGAGCGGGAAAACGGCCGCCTTGATCGGCGCGAGCGCGGGGTGCAGCCCCAGCACCACCCGCGTCTGACCGGCGACTTCCTCCTCGCGGTATGCGTCCACGAGCGCCACCAGAGCCGTCCTGCCGACCCCCATCGCCGTCTCCACCACGTAGGGGACATAGCGCTCCCCCGAACCCGGATCGATGTAGAAGAGCCGCTTTCCCGAGTACTCCTGATGCTTCGCAAGGTCGAAGTCGGTGCGGTTGTGGACCCCCTCCAGCTCCTGCCAACCGAACGGGAATTCGTACTCGATGTCCACGGCGGTCTTGGCGTAGTGGGCCAGCTCGCCGGGCCCGTGGGCGTGGAC
>CAZTOF010000228.1:0-2688 GCA_964615515.1 uncultured Gemmatimonadaceae bacterium | reverse complement strand
CCCCCCTGCCCGCGCCCGCCCGTCCGCACCTCGCCGACCAGGATCTCGCCGCCGTGCAATGCGAGCGCCGTGCCGAACGCCGCCGGTGCGTCCCCCTCCGGCCCGGGACGCTCCAGCACGGCCGGAGAGGACCAGTCCTCGCTCCTGCCCCCCCTCTCGAAGACATGGACCCTGCCGGCTCTGGGACTGCCGACGGCTACCAGGTTGTCGCCCACGACCACCGGGGCGGTGATCGTGCCCTCGGCGCCCAGGGCGAGTGTTCCGGCGTGTGCCCAGTGTCCGTCCGCTCCCTCGCGGAACTCGGCCAGCACGAATTCGCCGTCCGCATTGGCCAACACCATGAGATTGGTTCCGGAGGTTGCCAGGGCGTCACCGAATCCCGCAAGGCCGGGAAGGGTGAGGGTCTGCACGGGAGCGGTCTCCGCGCCGCCCAAATCGGCGAGGCGGTACAGGTGCACCCGGTCCCCGCCCGCGCCAACGAAGAGGAAGTCGTCCACACGGGCCAGGCTTCTGCCGAAGCCGTCCCCCACGGCAGCGCCGGGGCCCCGGAGGGTTGCGACCTTCGCCCAGCGGCCGTCCTCGAAGGCATAGGCCCGTACCGTGCCGGGCTCACGCAGGTGAGCGGCTTCGCCGACCAGGATGCGGCCATCGGCGATGAGGATCGAGCCGCCGAAGGCCTGGGCGGCGGTGGGCGTCGGGAGGGAAGCGAACAGGGAGGCGAGGGCCAGCAGTCCGTGGATAAAGCCCCGCGAGCACCGAGAGCGGCGAGGCGCCGGGCTGGCAAGGCGCGACGAGGGGCCAATAGCAGCGCTATTGGGCTGAGGAGCAACGCAGAGCGCAGCCTTGGATCGACAAAATGTATAGTGGAGTTGACAAGATGTAATGTGTGTTTGACAGCGTGGATAGGTGAGGCGAAGCGGCCAGCGCGGATGCATCGCCGCTCGAATGCCGTGGGGATTTTGTCCACGGGCTGCCAGCGAGGCGGTTGCGAAGACTGCCGGCCGGGACGGGGGGCGGTGCGGAGCCGTATCGGGTTTCGGGTTCTGCATGGGATCTCCGGGGGTCGGGCGAAGTGTGCAGACGCGGGGCGTCGTCAGGAAATCTACTGCTTGTGAAGGGGTGCCGCTTGGACTCGCCGCTTCGCTCGGGCATGGCATGTCTCCGGAGTGGTGGGACGTGACCCGGTGGCTGGCGGTTGACAGGCGGCGTCTCGACCGGGAGCATGAGCGGGTGACGAGGCGACCGACCGGCCAAAGGGTGACCTCGTTGGCAGTGGTGCTCCCTATCACCCGGAGGAGATCGACCGTGGAAATGCTGGGACTGGGCGACTTCAGCCTGCAGACGCTGACAGGTTGGTGGAACAGTGCGGTCGCCTACGGCCTGCCTCGCCTCCTGCCCAGCCTGGGCGCGGTTCTGCTGGCCGCGCTCGCGTACTTCGTGGGTGGCTGGATTCTGTGGCGCGTTCAGAAGCGGTTCGCCGCGAAGACCGAGACCGACCTCGACGACGAGCTGGTGCAGACCATCCGCCAGGCGTTTCGCCTCACGGTGGTGGCGTGGGCGCTGTGGCGGATTCTCGGCATGTGGGTGCCCGACCTCGGTGCGGTGAACGAGGAAGGGATCCGGGTGACGTACGACACCCAGCCCCGCGACTGGGTGTGGGGCGTCTGGATCGCGGTGGTCTTCTTCCCCCTGAGCCGCTTCGTGGGCCACCTGATGCGCACCTTCGAGACCAGGGTCATATCGCGCACCTCGGAGACGGCGCTGGACGAGACCGCGCTGCCGATGATCAACAAGTTCGTGCGGTTCACGGTGATCGCCATCGGCATCCTTCTGGCGATGACCCATCTGGGCATCCAGATCGCTCCCCTGCTGGCGGGCGCGGGGGTGGTCGGTCTGGCGCTGTCGCTGGCCGCCAAGGACACCCTCTCCAACCTGATCGCCGGGGTGCTGCTCATCATGGACCGGCCCTTCCAGGTGGGGGACCGGATCGAGCTGTGGAGCGCGCCCCGGGAGACCGGCACCTGGGGCGACGTGGTCGAGATCGGGCTCAGGGCCACGAAGATCCGCAATCCCGACAACCTGGTGATCGTGGTGCCGAACAACGAGATCATGCGGCGCGACATCATCAACTACACGATGTCGGGCCAGGACATCCGGCTGCGCATCCCGTTCTCGTGCGCGTACGAGTCTGACATCGAGCGGGCGAAGGTGCTGCTGAAGGAGGCGGCGCACGAGGTCGAGGGCGTCAAGCTGGACCCGGCGCCGATCGTGATCGTGCGGGGTTTCGGGCAGTCGGAGGTCAACCTGCAGCTCCGGGTGTGGATCCTGGAGGCGCGCAACCGGCGGCGCATCGCGGACGAGATCACGGAGAAGGCGGTGGTGAAGTTCCACCAGGCCGGGGTGGAGATCCCGTACCCGAAGCGGGAGCTGTACATCAGGGGGGGGGGAGTGGAGAAGTTGCTGCCGGGGTAGCCCGGGTCACTTCCACCTCAACTCATCCACCTCCCAGATCCGCGTCCCGAATCCCCCGAAACTCGTTCCCCTCCCGCCAGTTCGGCCAGTCCTCCGAGGTGACCAGCCGGTAACCCACCCGGAACATCAATTCCAGGTCATCCAGCGCCCCCGTCAGGTCCCACGACGGGTCGAATTCGTCACCCGGCTTGTGATACCGGTTGCTCGTGTAGTCCG
>CAZTOF010000227.1:0-2332 GCA_964615515.1 uncultured Gemmatimonadaceae bacterium | reverse complement strand
GGATTACGGGGGTGCCGGGGCAGTCCAGGTAATAGGTGCAGCGCGAGTCGACGGGGAGCATCTGGCCGATGCCGTAGATGTTGACGAAGATGACGCCGGTCTCGCGCAGGTATTCCATGACCTCGTCGAAGGGCACGGGAGCCCCGCCGAAGGGGCGGAGGTGGAGGTGGGTGTCGACCACCGAGGTCTGCGGCTGGGCGGAACGGTCGTAGCATCCCGGCACCAGGCCCTGGAAGGCGTTGATGTCGGGGCGTGGGGTGGCGCAACCCGCAAGGGCGAGGAGTAGCGCGATCGCGACCCCTGGCCGTCGTACGCGTCGTGAGTTGCGGAGGATCACAGGCGGGAGCATGCGATAAACTTGGAAAACCGAGGCCGGCGAGACAATAGCAGGACCGGGAAGCCGCGGGTTTCGATGCCCGCTCGCCTGCCCGTGCGCCCCCTGTCCGCAGGCTGCCGGACAGTCTCGCGCGTCCAGTCGCGGGCGCGTCGATTGCAGGCACCATGCGCGCACGGATCCTCCTGCTGGTGTCGGCTGCCACGCTGCTTCCGTCCACCGCCCGACGGGTTCCCCCGACCCCCCTCGAAGCTTTCCGGGCCCTGGTCTCCGCGGACCGTCCGAGGGCGGCCGCCGCGGAGCAGCTGATCGTGGAGGGCTGGGACGATGCGCACGCGTCGATCCTCGTCGAGCTGGCCAGGTTCGCGGAGGACGCCCCGGCGCGGCGACGCATCATCTCGATCCTCGAACGCACGACGGGCCGGAAGATGGGTGGCGATCTCAGGAAGTCGTGGGCGTGGATCTGGCGGACCGACCCCGGGACACATCCGGAGTACGCCACATTCAAGGCCGAGCTGTATGCGTTGATCGACCCCTCCTTCGAGGACTACTTCGACGAGAGTCCCCCCGCGAAGATCCGGCTCGACAGATGTCCGGCCAAAATGTGGTAGGAATCTGTCCAGCTCGGTGCCGAGACGGTGCCGGTCCGCCGGGGGCGTGGCCTTGCAGACAGATTAGTACCGTTATCTGTCACTTAGGGCGACGAGTTTCGCTTGTGCGCTCTTCAGCCCGCGTCATCCTCCAGGAACCGCGACGCAAGCCCCGGCGGGGGCAACGGGCACTCGTCGCCCTGCCCGAACCAGCGGTAGCGGTTGCGCGCAAGGAGGCGGTATGCGGCGTCACGCACGGGGCGGGGAACGATCAGCGCGAGCGACAGGGCCGGGTAGGGGAAGCGCAGGTGCCGCAGCATCCGCAGCACGGCGGTGGAAGCCGTGTGGACGCCGCCCCGGTCCACGAGGACGATGGTGTCGGGGAGTGCGTCGAAGTCGGTGTGGGGGTCTGCCAGCGCGACGGCCCGCCGGGCGGTGCCGGAACGCAGGGGCGCGAATCGGAGCCGTGCGAGGGGGTCGCGCCGGACGCTCCAGCGCACGGTGGCGTTGCAGAAGCTGCAGTCGCCGTCGAAGAGCACGACAGGGAGGGGCTCGTTCATGATTGCGGGTGGGGGCGAAGCGTCTAGCAGTCCGTGGATAAGTCCCCGCGAGCACCGAGAGCGGCGAGGCGCCGGGCTGGCAAGGCGCGACGAGAGGTGAATAGCAGAGCTATTCGCCCGAGGAGCAACGCAGAGCGAAGCCTTGGACCGGCAAAATGTATAGTGGACATGACAAAATGTAATGTGTGCTTTACAGTGTGAATAGGTGAGGCGAAGCGGCCAGCGCGGATGCATCGCCGTTCGAATGCCGGGGGGATTTTGTCCACGGGCTGGTCTGGGCCGATTGCGCGCGGATGCCCGAAGGGGCGATTGTACGCCGCCGCCGGAGTGAAAGCTAGCCCGGCGGCCCGCGGGACGCGCCGCCGCCAGGTCCCGCGGGGACCCCCATTTCGGGACGCGGTCACACACACGGGCGGCCACCGGAAAGCGAGGAGACCCGGCCGGATGAGCGTGCGGCTGCTGGTGGGAACCGCGAAGGGCGGGTTCTGGGTGACGAGCGCCGATCGTCGCGAGTGGAACGTCGCCGGGCCCTTCTTCAAGGGCTGGAAGGTCACGGCCGGGTTGCGGCGCGAAGGCGGGGGGTTCGTCGCGGCGGTGGCCAGCGACATCTACGGCCCGGCGATCTTCCTGTCGCCCGACGGGGCGGAGTGGGAACAGGTGGCGGAGGGGCCGGCCTACCCGGACGGCGAAGACCGCAGGCTGCGCCAGATCTGGACGCTGCGCGAGCATCGCGGGACGATCTACGCGGGGGTGCAGGACGCGGGAGTCTTCACCAGCGGTGACGGGGGCAGGACCTGGCGGCCGGTGCCGGGCCTCAACGATCACGAGACGCGCGGGGGGTGGATGCC
>CAZTOF010000226.1:0-4323 GCA_964615515.1 uncultured Gemmatimonadaceae bacterium | reverse complement strand
CCCCGCAAGCCCCTCCAGCCCCTGCTCGGCAAGCCCCTCGTGCTCTGGGTATGGGAGCGGGCGCGCCGGATGCGCTTTCTCGACCGCCTGGTCGTGGCCACCGATTCGGACGAGGTGGCCGAGGTGTGCCGCCGCGCGGGCGCCGAGACCCTTCTCACCTCGCCTTCCCACCCGACGGGGAGCGACCGCACGTGGGAGGTGACCCGGCACCTCGGCCGCTCCTACGACGTGATCGTGAACATCCAGGGGGACGAGCCGCTCGTCGAGGCCGGCGCCGTGAGGGCGGCGATCTCGATGGTGGAGCAGGGATTCGACGCGGGAACGTGCGCGGTGCCGGTGCGCGACGAAGAGGAGTTCCGCGACCCGGCCGTAGTCAAGGTCGTACGGACCAGCAAGGGAAGGGCGTTATACTTCTCAAGGGCCGCGATTCCCTACGCTTACGACGGAACGGGAGGGCAGCCGCGCCGGCGCGCGGACCGCCGGTTGAGACATGTGGGGATCTACGCCTACCGACCGGAGGCCCTGGGGCGCTGGGTCGGGTTCAGCCGCTCGCCATTGGAACTGCAGGAGGGCCTCGAACAGCTGCGCGCGCTCGAGAACGGCATGAGGATCGGCGTGGCGGTGGTCGCGGAGGCGGCACAGGGCGTCGACACGCCGCGGGACCTGGAGCGGATGGAGCACAGTTTGCGGAGAGGAGTGACGGAAGGATGACCCGGAGCGGACCGGACCGGACCAGGTACGTCTTCGTCACCGGCGGCGTGGTCTCTTCGCTTGGGAAGGGGATTGCCGCCGCCTCCCTGGGCGTGCTCCTCAAGGAGCGCGGCCTGCGCGTGACCCTGCAGAAACTGGATCCGTACATCAATGTCGATCCGGGAACGCTTTCGCCGCTTCAGCACGGCGAGGTCTTCGTCACGGAGGACGGCGCGGAGACGGACCTCGACCTGGGCCACTACGAGCGCTTCATCGACGCGAGCCTGTCGCAGGACAACAACACCACCACGGGACGGATCTACCGCAACGTCATCGACAGCGAGCGCCGGGGGGACTACCTGGGCCGCACCGTGCAGGTGATCCCCCACATCACCGACGAGATCAAGCGCTCGGTGCGCGTGCTCGCCCCGGGCCACGACGTGGTCATCAGCGAGGTGGGGGGGACGGTGGGCGACATCGAGAGCCTGCCCTTCCTGGAGGGGATCCGGCAGTTCCGGCAGGAGGTGGGCAACCGCGCGCTGCACGTCCACCTCACCCTGGTGCCGTACATCCGGGCCGCCGGGGAACTCAAGACCAAGCCCACCCAGCACTCGGTGCGCGAACTCATGCAGACCGGGATCCAGCCCGCCGTCCTGATCTGCCGCACGGAGCACCCGCTGGACGACCGGATCCGGGCCAAGATCGCGGGCTTCACCAACGTGGATCCCGCCGGCGTGATCGAGGCGCTCGACGTGGACACCATCTACGAGGTCCCCCTCGAGTTCCGCCGCCAGCGCCTGGACGACTTCGTGCTGGACAGGTTCGGACTGGAGGCGCCCGCACCGAACCTCAAGGCCTGGACGCGGATCGTGGAGCGGATCAAGGCCCCGGCGCGGGGCCCGGCCCGCATCGCCGTGGTGGGCAAGTACACCGAACTCGTGGACGCGTACAAGTCGGTGGAGCAGGCGCTGATCCACGGAGGAATCGCCAACGACGTCGAGGTCGCCATCGACTGGATCGCGAGCGAGAAGCTCGAGGAGGGGCTGGACCCGTCGTTCCTGGCCGGATACCACGGGTTGCTGGTGCCGGGGGGATTCGGCGACCGGGGCATCGAGGGGATGATCACCGCGATCCGGTGGGCCCGCGAGAACGACCTGCCGTTTCTGGGGATCTGCCTCGGACTCCAGTGCGCGGTGATCGAGTTCGCGCGCACCGTGGCGGGGCTGAACGGGGCGCACTCCTACGAGTTCGACCAGAGTTCCCCCCACCCGGTGATCTGCCTCATGGACGAGCAGCGCAAGGTCACGACCAAGGGGGGTACCATGCGGCTCGGCGCCTGGGACGCCCGGCTCGCCCCCGGGTCGCTGGCCGCGAAGGTCTACGGCTCGGGCCGGATCAGTGAGCGCCACCGCCACCGGTACGAAGTCAACAACGACTACCGCACGCAGCTCAAGGCCAAGGGGCTTTCCTTTTCGGCCACCTCCCTGGACGGCGAACTCGTGGAGATGATCGAGCTGCCGGGACACGCGTGGTTCGTGGCCGGGCAGTTCCACCCCGAACTGAAGAGCCGGCCCACGCGGCCCCACCCGCTCTTCGCTTCCTTCATCGAAGCCGCGGCCGGCCTGGCCCTCGGGGTCTGCGAACCGAAGACGGCGGTTGTGGGAGCGTAGGCCCCGTGCAGGATTCCAGACTTCCGGCAAGTGATGAGACCCCTCGTCGCAACCAGGCCGAAGGGGCGTCCGGACCGCAGGGCACCTTCGTCCTCTTCCTGGGCCCCTGCGTCCTCGAGGACGACGATCTGAACCTTACGGTCGCGCGCAGCGTCGTGGCGGCCGCCCGACGACCGGGCTTTGCGGTCTTCTTCAAGGCCTCCTTCGACAAGGCCAACCGGTCCCGCATCCGGTCGCCCCGGGGTCCGGGGCTGTCGCGGGGCCTCAGGCAGCTCCGGAGGATCCGCGAAGCCACCGGCCTGCCGATCCTGACCGACATCCACGAACCCGCCCAGGCCGCCCCGGCCGCCGAGGTGGCCGATGTCCTGCAGATTCCGGCCTTCCTCTGCCGGCAGACGGCGCTCCTGGTGGCGGCCGGGAAGACGGGCAGGGCGGTGAACGTCAAGAAGGGCCAATGGATGTCGCCCGCGGGAATGGCCGGCGCCGTCGAGAAGGTGCGGGCCGGTGGAGCCGGGCGGGTCTTCGTGACCGAGCGGGGAACCGCCTTCGGCTACGGGGACCTGGTGGTGGACATGCGGAACTTCTCCCGGCTCCGGGGCGCCACGGGCGCAACCGTGATCTTCGACGGAACCCACTCGGTGCAGCAGCCGGCGGGACTGGCGGACGGATCGACGAGCGGCGCTCCGGAGCACATCGGAGCCCTCGTCCGCGCAGCCGTGGCCGCGGGTTGTGACGGCCTCTTTCTGGAGGTGCACCCGGACCCGCCGTCGGCCCCCTCGGACTCGACCAACATGCTGCCGCTCGACGATCTGCCGGACCTCCTGCGTGACGTGACCGCGATCCGCGCGGCGCTGGCCCCGGGAGCCGCACCGTGACGACCGCTTCCATGGAGATTGGGGAGGCAACCGCACGCCGCATCCGGTTGGTCGTACTGGACGTGGACGGCGTCCTCACCGACGGCGGGCTCTATATCGGGGCGACCCGGAGCGGTGAGGCAGTGGAACTCAAGCGCTTCGACGTGCAGGACGGAATCGCGGTGAAGATGTTGCAGAGTGCGGGAATACATGTGGCGATCATCTCGGGGAGGGTCTCCGCGGCCACGGATCTGCGGGCCGCCGAGCTCGGTATCGACGAGGTGTACCAGGACGTCAACGCGCGCAAGGCGCCCGTGCTGGAGAAGCTGCTCGCCGAGCATGGCCTCGGTTGGGATGAGGTCGCGCTTGTGGGCGACGACCTGGCCGATCTGCCGTTGCTCAGCCGCGCGGGCCTGCCGGCGACGGTGGCGAACGGGGTGTTCGAGGTGCGCCGGGTCGCCACATGGCAGAGTTCGAAGGAGGGCGGCCGTGGGGCCGTCCGGGAGTTCGCCGAAGCGCTCCTGCGCGCCCGCGGGGAATGGGATGGACTGGTCGATGCGTACTGTCGCGAACGCGGCGGCTGAGCCGGTGTCGCGGAGCGGCGTGGAGGCGGGTTCGCCCGGTTCCGATACGAGCGCGCCGCCGACCGGGCGGGACGAGGCGCTGCTCGCGGAGGGGCGCCGGGTTCTTGCGCTGGAGGCGGAGGCCGTCGGTGCACTGGCCGAGCGCATCGGCGAGGCTTTTCTGCACGCGGTGGACCTCGTTTTCACCTGCCCGGGCCGGGTGGTGGTGTCCGGGATCGGGAAGTCGGGGTTGATCGCGCGCAAGTTGGCCGCGACCCTGACCTCGACCGGCACGCCGGCGATCTTCCTTCACCCCGTCGACGGCCTGCACGGCGACCTGGGGATCGTGGGTGCGGACGACATCATGATCGTCATTTCGAAGAGCGGATCCACCCCCGAGCTTGAGGGTGTGCTGGCGTTTTGCGAAGTTCATGACGTGCCGCTCGTCGCGCTGGTGGGCGATCCCGGCTCCCAGTGGGGAAGGGGGGCGGCCGCAGTCGAGCGCGGCGGGCGCGGACCGGCGCAACGGGGAGCCGGGGGCGCCCA